>CAMFQI010000121.1 GCA_945980015.1 uncultured Eubacterium sp.
CCTAAGCCTTCGTCGGCAGCGTCAGATGTGTATAAGAGACAGATAATGAACATATCTCTTACCTCTTTTTTGAAAAACAAAAACTCCTGTCCTGACATTACTGCCGGGACAGGAGAGTAAAATCAATCCTGCGGTGCCACCCTGCTTGATGCTTGAGCATCCACTCGTTGCGCACTATCATACGCTGACCCTTTTTAACGAAGCGTCGTCTCCGTCTCGCCTACTGCTATTTTCAGCTTGCCCTCAAAAGCCCATTCGGTTTTCCCCTTGCCTGCTGCATTTCCACCATCAACAGCTCTCTTAGAAGCGGTAAAAAACTTACTTACTCTTTCTCATCGGTTTACATAATGTTAGCACTATAAATCAATTTTGTCAATGCTTTTTTCAAAATTTCTTCAAAAAAATTTTATTGCACTACTGTATTAGCACGTTAAAGCAAGGCTATCAGTTCGGTGTATACAAATTTGCGTACGGACGTGAGCTGAGCGGAGACAGCTTCTTAAACGGCTTTTTCATAATCTCGTCGTAGTCTGCGTCAAAGTATTTGCAATACTTCTTAACATACTCGCAAAGCTCCGCCATATCCTCGTCGTTAAGCCTAGACACCTTAATATTCGGTGAAAGATTTTCCTTAGGGAAATTGCCTCGAACAAAGATTTTTCCGCCATGCATACCGCTTGCACAATGAGTGCCGAAAAGCTTTTCGCCTCTTTTCATATTAAGACCGAGCAAAACGATTGTTCCGCCTGCCATATATTCGCCCAAAAACGAGCCGGCATTTTGACCGATAACAAGTACGGGTCGCATATTCCTAAATTCTTTCATATGAATACCGCCTCGGCACGCAACATTATCTCTTATATAAATCTGTCCGTCACGCATACCGTAGCCCATAGCGTCGCCGCTGTGACCATGAACAACAATCTCGCCGCAGCCCATTGTGTTTCCTACTGCGTCCTGACAGTTTCCGTAAACAACAACCCTGCCGCCGTTGAGATAGCACGCCATATCGTTTCCGGGAGTTCCGTGGATTTCGATAGTCTTGCCGCTGTCAAGCGCACATCCGATATAACGCTGACCGTTAACGTCGGTAACTACCGCCTTATTCCTTTTGCGAAGCTCGTCATTAATCATATCGTTAATGACCTCATATCTTTGAAGTCCTGCTTCAATGCTCATATTTCTGCACCTCCCGTCAACCTTTGAGTTCTTTCCTCTTTGTTAAACATATACAGTGACGGCGACTCCATAATATCACCGCAAAGAGTTGTAATATCCTTGCCTGATGATACAAGGCTTGTATAAATTCCTGCGTTCTCACTTGAATTAATAAGCACGAAGCCGACAAGCCTGTTGCCCTCAAAAATGAGGCGCTTATATTTGTCGCCGTTTTGAGAAATTCTGTCGGAATACTGCTCGCCCTTTGCATTAATAAGACCGCAGGTACAAATACGCAGACCGAAGAAATCAATGGCGTTTACGCTGTATGTACCGCCTGTACACAAATCACCGCCCGCCATTTGAACGCCGGCAACCGTTCCCTGCCGAACCGCATTAGGCCAAAGCGCAATAATCTTCTTTGAGCCGTCAAGCATATCAACCGACACGGTGCAGTCTCCTGCGGCATAAATATCCGTATTACTCGTTTGCATAGTTTCGGGGTCGGTGATTATGCCACGATTAACCTCAAGTCCCGACTGCTCGGCAAGTGATGTTTCGGGACGCACTCCGACTGCAAGAATAAGCAAATCGCAATCAAGCACCTCGCCGTTTTTCAGCTCAACGGCAGTTATCGTGCTGCCATTTGAGACAGCCTTTTTAACCGTATTTTCAAGATGAAATTTTATACCGTGCTGCTCTAAAAACGTCTTCACGGATTTTGCACTTTTTTCGTCAAGAATACTGGGCAATACTCTCGGTGCGAGCTCGACAACGTCAACGCTCTTGCAGATTTTCTGCAAGCCCTCGGCGGCCTTCATACCGATAAGTCCTGCGCCGATTACGACGGCTTTAGTGTTTTCATTTGCCAATTTTTTAACGCCCTTAACCGCCTTTAAGTCAAGGAAGGTAAGAGCGTTTTTCTTACCCTTAACATTTTCCATCGTCGGTACAAACGGCTTTGAGCCTGTTGCAAGGCAAAGCTTATCGTACGGATATTCCTTTCGTCCTGCCTTAACAACCTTTTTCTTTGTATCAATTTTTGTTGCTTCGCAATGAGTAACAACGTTTATGTTATTTTCTTTATAAAAGGACGGCTTGCGAAGAAGCATATCCTTTTCGTTAACAACGCCCTTAAGCCAATAGCTTATAGACGGGCGGGAATACGGAAAATATTCCTCTCTTGTGAGAATGGTAATCTCCGACTTTTTATCAACACTTCTGATGCCCTGCGCCGTAGCAAGACCTGCGGCAGAGGCTCCGATAATTACATATTTCATTATTCATCGCCTCCTGCTTCAAGCCAAACAAGTGCATTGTTCGGACAGTTTTTTACACACTGCGGCTCCTCGCCGGAGCACAAGTCACATTTAAGCGCAATTTTTCCTGTTTTAATACAACCGTAAGGACATACGGCAAGACAGGTCATACAGCCTATGCACTTATTTTCGTTAACGCTGACAATTCCCGTTTTTTCATCCTTTTGCATTGCGCCTGTTATACAGGCTTTAACACAGGCAGGGTCGTCACAATGACGACAGTTTACGGCAACGCTGTTTATTTTTCCGCCGTAAACCGAAATTCGTGCAACAGGCTCGGGATATTCCTCCTTGTGAGCCTTAATTATATCCTTTGATACACTGTGAGCAGTTTTGCAAAACACCTCACAATGACGGCAATTTACACATAAATCTTCTCTTGCGTAAACCTTTTTCATTATATTCCCTCCTATTCTCCTGCGTGCTTTATGCCGAGTATTTCAAGCTCCTTTTCGGTGAGCCCAATACCTCGAAGCATAAGTCTGTTTCCTCGAAGAGAATCAACGGAATTTATACCCATACCGCCCATAATCTCTTTTATTTCGTGGTTCCACGCATTGACAAGATTGATAACCCTCTTGTGAGCAATTTCGGGATTTAATCTTTTTGTAAGCTCAGGTCTTTGAGTTGCGATACCCCAATTACACTTGCCTGTATTACAGGTCTGGCACATATGACAACCGATTGCAATAAGCGGTGCGGAAGCAATGTAACAAGCGTCGGCACCGAGCGCAATAGCCTTAACTATATCCGACGAGCACCTAAACGATCCTGCCGCAACAAGCGACACCTCGCTTCTTATACCTTCGTCACGCAGTCTTTGGTCTGCGGCGGCGAGTGCAAGCTCAATAGGAATACCGACGTTGTCTCTTATTCTTGTCGGTGCGGCACCCGTACCGCCTCTGAAACCGTCGATTACAACAATATCCGCACCTGCTCTTGCAACACCCGAGGCAATGGCGGCAATATTGTGAACTGCGGCAATTTTTACCGAAACAGGCTTTTCGCCGTGAGTCGCCTGCTTAAGCGACCATATAAGCTGGCGCAAGTCCTCGATAGAATAAATATCATGGTGAGGCGCAGGAGAAATAGCGTCGCTTCCCTGCGGAATCATACGAGCGTTTGAAACCTCAACATTTACCTTTTCACCCGGAAGATGTCCGCCGATACCCGGCTTTGCGCCCTGTCCGATTTTTATTTCTACAAATTTTGAATTATTAAGATAATCCTTATGAACGCCGAAACGACCGCTTGCAACCTGAACAACAGCGCAGTCGGTATACGGCTCTAAATCGGGATGTAAACCGCCCTCACCCGTATTAAACAGTGTTCCAAGCTCCTTAGCCGCCATTGCAAGCGACTTTTGAGCATTGAGCGAAATTGAGCCGAACGACATCGCCGAAAACATAATAGGCGTTTCAAGTACAACCTGCGGTGGCATTTTTGTTGTTGATATGCCCTTTTTCTCAACGGTTATTTTTTCGGGCTTTCTGCCCAAAATCGTTCTTATTTCCATCGGCTCTCTCAACGGGTCAATGGACGGATTCGTTACCTGAGAGGCGTTGAGCAGAATTTTGTCCCAATAAATAGGATATGGCTTTGGGTTGCCCATAGCGGAAAGCAGGGTTGAGCCTGTGTTTGCCTGACGGCAGATTTCCTGCTGATACTGTGGCGTCCAATTCGCATTATCCCTGTAATCGCATACATATTTTTCTATTCTCAATGCGCCTGTCGGACAGAGGTCTACGCATCTGTGACAGGCAACACATTCCTGACTGTTTACCAAAACTGTTTTTCCGTCGTCTGCCAAATAATGGCATTCGTTTGAGCATTGATTTACACAACCGCCGCACTTAATACAAAGCTCCTTGTCTCGAACAACGGTAAATCGGCGGGGAATATAATTTATTGACATTGCTTTATTCCTCCTCTTCTTCGATTTCAAGCGGTACAAATACAGGCTCTGCGCCGCTTACAGACCAAACCCTGTCGGGATTTGGACATACTATACGAATAGCCGATTCCTCGGAGGCAAAATAAGCTCTGTCTCCCTTTGTAGCCGCAGTTAATGAGCGAAGCTTCAGTCGGTCGTTGATTGCAAGCAAGCCCTTGTTTGAGCCTAAAATAACGGAAAACGGACCGTTTACAAGAGCGCCGCTGTAAATCGAACGAAGCGTGGTAAAGTAATTCCTTTTTTCATCGTCCATTCTGTCAATTTCGTCCCATTCGGGTGCGGTAAGAACATCAGCCGCAACGTCAATCGGAAGATTGTGATGACGCAGTAAGTGGTCGAATAAATAGGTTATAACCTCGGTGTCGGTCTGCATTGTGCATTTGTAGCCGAACTGCTCGATATATCTTCTGTTTGCGTCATAAGAAGAAATTTCGCCGTTATGTACTATCGACCAATCGAGAAGATTGAACGGATGCGCTC
>CAMFQI010000122.1 GCA_945980015.1 uncultured Eubacterium sp.
ATGTCAGGGTGGGATATGTTGTTATATCTCGTGACACAAAGGGACAGTCACATTTTATAGTTATTTTTTCAGCTCATTAATGAAATTTTGCATTCGGGTTGTGGCGAGTTCATCCGGTTTTATTGACTTCAGTTCTTCCAAGGTTAGCCATTTATAAGCAACGGTTTCGCCTTTTTGCAGAGTTACGGAATTTTTTTCGCAATCGGTTATGCACAAATACTCAAAATATATAGAATTATGTTCATCGGAAATTACCTTGCCTATTTGCTTAATATTTTCCGACATAATTCCTGTTTCCTCTGATAATTCCCTTTTAGCACACTCGTCGGGCGTTTCACCTTGAAGCGCTGAACCTCCTGCTGTAAGTTCCCACATACCGCCTAAGTGCTTATTATAATCTCTTTGCATAATAAGATATGTACCGTCGGTATGCCTAACGGCAATATCGCACACGATATGATAAACGCCGTTTGGAATTTGTTTGCCTCTAATCAATGCAATATTTTCTATTTTATTCAGATTTCTGTCATAAGCGTCCCAAAGTTCCATACTAATTCTCCCTTGTGATGATTAATTTCAAATTGTCAAATTTTTTAATTTCATTCTTAATAAACTGAGGATAAAGCATAATGCCGTCAAGATTATCAAGGCACAGCCATTCATAAATATTCGTTCTGTCGGATTCTATCATTTCAAAGTTTTTTTCAAAATGCGCAAAGCCTGTGTTTTCTAAATCTACACGGTAATAAATGCCTATTTCGTGATAAGATTTTCCATCATCATCGAAGAAACATTCGTTTATCCAAAGAGGCTTAAGGTCAGTCAAAGTAATGCCTAGTTCCTCTTTTATTTCACGTACAAGCGCGTCTTTGCTCGACTCACCGAAACGAACTCTGCCGCCGACGAGATAATATGAATTATCCTTTGTATTTTTTTGTGCAAGCAGTTTATTATCATTGACAATTACTGCGGCAACACGGTGATTAAAATAGCCGTTTTCGGTTTTCAGGGTTAAGTCAGGCGAGGTGCTTTTTTTAAGCTCGGTAATATAATCGTCTGCCTGTTGGTGAGAAGTAAAGGTTACAACATTTGAGTTGTACTTTTCAAAAAGCTCAAGCATTCTCGGTCTTACATCGGTATTGAAGCGCTTGATAAATTCAACCAATTCTTTGTCATCGGGAAGTTCAAACGGCAGGTCAGGTCTGTTCCCTTTTCTGTGGGTTGCACCGTAAATACAATCCTCAACCGGCAGGTCAAAGAAAAACACCAAATCCGCCTGTGCAAGGCGCAGTTCAAGAGTTGACTTAAAATTTCCGTCAATAATAAAGCTATCCCTTTTGAAGATTTCTTTTTGCTTTCTAATCAAGGTCGATCTTGTGATGTGGGAAATGTTACTTTTCCAATAAAGTGCGTCTAGATGAAAAAGTTCAATTTTTGTAGCTTGGTGCAGCTTTCGGCTGAATGTGCTCTTACCTGCGCCCGGACAACCGACAACAATAATTCTTTTGTAATCAAACATAAGTACCTCCAAAAATAAAAATACTCCTGCACGAATATGCAAGAGCTTTACTGCTGTGTTCGGAATGGGAACAGGTTATCTCAAATTTTCGTCAGTTTCGGCTGACGGGATTATAATAGCACAATTGAATTGAAAAAGCAATACCGAAAAAATATAACACCCAGTCGCATAGTATTAAATACTTGATAAAGGGTGACAGTTGTGGCAAAGTTAAGAAAGAGATATTCGCTTTTGCTAAATCACATTAAGGAAAAAGGGCTTTCGGATAAAATTTTGCTGATTAAAAACGTATCAAACCCATATCCTATAGTGAAGCTATGCGACTTTTTTGTTTTAAGCTCATATTACGAGGGCTTCGGTCTTGTATTGGCGGAGGCTGACATTGTAGGAAAGCCTGTTGTATCGACCGATATTACGGGACCAAGAGGATTTATGAAAAGTAACAACGGTCTTCTTGTAGAGAACTCGCAAAAAGGAATTGAAAAAGGACTCAAAATGCTGTATGACAACGATGTTAAAAATCTATGCGTTGACTATGACAAATACAACCAAGAGGTTGTAGAACAATTTGAAGCGCTTTTGTAAAACCGAATTACACTTAGAAAAACGGACGGCAGTTCAAAAACTACCGTCCGTTTTGTTATTATTATTGATTAGTCCTTTTCCTGCGCTTCAACGATTATATCGGATTGGGCATCAATCTTTTGCTTAATCTTTTTCGCCATAGCGTTTACCTGAATAAAGGAAACGAGGTCAAGCACGGCATAAATTATCAAGGCTGCACCGATAAATCTCACAATTGAATCGGTCAAGGCGGCTGATTTTGTTATTGCAACAATGCCAAAAATTATTGTGATAACCGAAAGCACAAGCGTAAACCAGCCCGAAAGCCGTAATATTGCAATGCTCTTAAACGACGCAACAAAATCGACAAGACCCGAAATCAGAATGAAAATTCCGAAAATCACTACTATGATTGAAATAATCTGCCGATATTTTGCACAAATCACTATACCCGTGACAAGAACAATAATTCCCAAAACAAGCGGAAGAATCGTGTTCCTGTCAAGCAGGTAGGTAACCACGGCAACTGCTCCGATTACAATGAGCGCAGCTCCGACAAACAGTGAGATATACTGTATGCACTTATCCGGGAATGCTATAAAAAGCACTCCCAGAACTGCCGATACAATAATTGTTGAAATTGAAAATTTTTTTAGTCCTTTCAAAAATTCAATCATTTTGATTAATCCTCAATTGAGCTTTCTGCAATAACCTTTTGTGCGATATGCTCCGGACATCTCTCATATCTCGAAAATTCGGTAGTAAACGAGCCTCTGCCCTGAGTAATCTGGCGCATTGAGGTTGAGAAGGTTGTCATTTCACTTTCAGGCACCTCGGCAACAATTTCCTGCATACCGTCGCCGTTTGGAGTCATACCCAAGACACGACCTCTGCGCTTATTGATATCACCGATAACATCGCCCATAGCCTCGTCGTTACATACTGCGTTAAGCGTTAAAATAGGCTCAAGCAAAATCGGTCCTGCGTCTGCAATACCCGACTTAAAGGCAAGCGAAGCCGCCATCTTAAACGCCATTTCGGAGCTGTCAACAGGGTGATACGAGCCGTCGAACAAGGTTGCCTTTACGCCTACCATAGGATAGCCTGCAAGCACGCCCTTCTTCATTGACTCCTGAAGACCCTTTTCAACTGCAGGGAAGAAGTTTTTAGGGACGGAGCCGCCTACAACTCTTTCTGCAAAAATAAGCTCCTGAGTATCATACGGCTCAAATTCGATAAATACGTCACCGAACTGACCGTGACCGCCTGATTGCTTCTTATGTCTGCCCTGTGCGGTAACCTTGCGAGTAATCGTTTCTCTATATGCTACACGAGGCTTTTCGATATTAGCCTTTACATTATATTTTGCCGCTAATTTTGAAAGACATACATCAATTTGCTGTTCACCCAAGCCGGAAATAATTGCCTGATGAGTTTCGTTATTAACCTTATAGTTAAGTGACGGATCCTCCTCAACGAGCTTTTGAACTGCGTTTGCTATCTTTTCCTCATCACCCTTTTTGTCGGATGTAATTGCCATTGAATAGCACGCAGTCGGAACAGCTACGCCGTCAAGAGTAACAACCTTAGAAGGATCGCACATAGTATCGCCCGTCTTAAAGCCGTCAAGCTTTACTACGGCACCGATTTCACCTGCAACAATTTCCTTTGCGTCGGTCTGTTTTGCGCCGAGCATGGTTACAACCTTACCGACTCTCTCGCTTTCGCCTGTTCTCGGATTAGTAACAGTCATACCCTGTGCAAGCTTACCGGAAATAACCTTGAAATAATTGAGCTTTCCGATGAACGGGTCTGCAACTGTCTTAAAGCAAACAGCGGCAAGCGGCGCATTTTCGTCAACACTGATTTCAACAGGCTCGCCATCTGCGTCGATAGCATATTCCGATTTCGGAGCAGGACAGCAATCCTTAATGAAATCCATAAGCATATCAACGCCTACTCCAGTAAGACCCGAAAGCGCAAATACGGGAACAACGGTACCCTGCGCAGTACCGATAGCAAGACCCTTGATTTTGTCTTCTACGGTAAGCTCCTCGCCATCAAAATATTTTTCCATAAGCTCGTCGTCGGTACCTGCAACTGCTTCTGCAAATACAGCCTTGATAGCCTCAAAACGAGCCTCGTCGTCGGGAGTTAAGTCTGCCTTTGTCTTCTTTACTCCGTCATAAGTGTAGGTTGTATCGTCAATCATATTATAATAGCCTGCAACCTTACCGCCGCAGATAACGGGAACAACAACGGGACACATAGTAGTTCCGAACTTTGCAACAAGACCGTTAAATGCCTTATAGAAGTCGGCTCTTTCGTCGTCCATTTTTGAGGTTACAACAATACGTGCCATTCCCTTTTTGCCTGCGCCCTTAAATGCCTTTTCGGCGCCTGCGGCAAGTCCCGAGCGTGCAGAAACAACAACTATTGCGCTGTCTGCGGCACGAAGTCCCTCGGCAGGACCTACTGCGAAATCAAAAAGTCCCGGAGTGTCAACAATATTAATCTTTGCATCCTTATATGTAAATTGCAAAAGAGACGAAGAAATACTAACCTTTCTCTTTTTTTCTTCGGCGTCGCTGTCGGAAACTGTATTACCGTCCGCAATTTTTCCCATTCTTTCAGTTACGCCGGCAACATAAAGCATTGCCTCGGCAAGAGTAGTTTTACCTTTAGATGCGTGGCCGACAACAGCCACATTTTTTACTATGCTCATAAAAAGCACTCTCCTTATAAAATCATTTGTTAAAATTGTATAGTATTTTTTAAGTTATGTCAATAAGTTTTGTAGATTTTACATATATTTCACAAAAAAG
>CAMFQI010000123.1 GCA_945980015.1 uncultured Eubacterium sp.
TTACTATATCGTCTTTGTTGTAATTAATTTTAATTAATTCAATATTATCACTCTCATTAAACGAAAATGCAGATTTTTTAAATCCTATAGCAACTCCAGTTCCATTATTAGCATAGTAACCCCAATGCAATTGAGAATCCTCTTTATCTGTTAGACAAAAGCAGTAATTACTTAAATTTTCATTCTGATCATTAACAAAATTGCAAAGTAGAAAGTTTTGATATTCATTAGGTACTGTAACTTGTTTCGTAAAATATTTATTAATAACAGTTTGTTTGAGTAATTTTTGAAAACCAACTTTTTCCAAATAATCATTACTTTTATAAATATCATTAAGCCTTATGGACTTACTGTTTATTATATTGAAAAATGTTTGCATGCTACAATAATGCCACAATATATCATTGTTTTCATTAACACTGTTCATATTTTCCCCTCAATTAAATAATTTAATAGATTTTATATATTTTCAAAATTTCATCTTTAACTTTATCATAATATATGATGTGCTCAACAGTTTCTTTAACCTCGCTGATACCCAGATGTTGTTCTTCCTCAGTATCACATTCAATCATCAATCCTCTTTTGATGTTGTATTCAAGCCAGCCGAGTCTACCATTGTTACAGTAATACAAAGCTTCCCAGTCAACATTTGTATCAAGATTTGAATTATCAAAATATGACTTGATAAATGTATTAAACAAATTAAAATCTATATTACAACTTTCATAGCCTGACCAACAAAGTGCAAGTTCAAACAATTCAAGATATGGATTTGAATATCCTAAACATTCCAAATCAATCAGCTTAAACTCGTCGCCCAACCAAAGAACATTTTTGCTGTCCATATCATTATGGCAAATTGCTTTGACGGGCGGTAATTTCTTTATAGCCTCATTACCTTTTTCCATGCTGTCATTGAATAAATCGGCATAATCCTTTATGTAATCATAAATCGGTGAGTTCATATCCTTGGCAAGCTCAATATACTTTTGCCAATTTATATGCATTTCATTTTGCTCAAAGGGCTCATTTTTCAAATCAATGTTATGAATTTTTGCTAACACTTTGCCAATCTTTCGGCAATGAATTGACTTGATTTCACCGTCTTTCAATGACTTGCCGTCATACCATTCAAAAACATAATAATACTGACCGTTTAATTCCTGCATTTTTCTGTTCTTGAACTCCAAAGCATAAACTGCAGGAATATTGTTTTGCCTTAATATTTCTTCAATATCATCAGCGATTTTGTAGTTGTCCATTGCAGTAGAGCGTTTCATAATATTAGGATTTAAAAGCTTGATTATGTAACTGCCTTGTTCGGTAACAACCTTAAACATTCGGTGCATAAAACCGCCTGTTACCTGAACAGGATTTTCAAGCACTTTGCCTAACTGCAAATCTTCCGCAACCAAATTGAAAAAGTTATTTATGTTTGTCATTTTGTTTTACCTTGTTCTCAATAATGTCTAAAATCTTTTTTGCACCATTTGTACAATCAGGGACAGTCCCTAGTTGTACAAGTTAAAATTATTTCAGTTCATATACTTTTCTGTCAGCAGTTCCTTGAAGCGTTCGGCAGGATATATGTAGTCCCTTTTTCCGTCAATAATATCGGAAACTAAAAAATCAAAATTCACCTGTCTATTAATCTCCTTTGTGTTCATTATTCCGTCTTTGATGAAATCGAAAAATCTTTCACCGTCCCAACCGGACGGCAAAGAAGCCTTATATGTTTTAGTCTTTTTCGACGCAGTACCTCCTGCATTACCGACTATCAGTCTTGATTTTCTTGTTTCCGTACCATCGCTGATATTATTATAGTTTATTCGTTACGAATATACAAGAATATTTAATCATATTCGGTAGGCAGGTGTCAATTAAATAGCCTTTTTCGTCTAAAAATGTAAGATAAGCACAAAGTATAATTCACATTATCTTGGTTTCTATATACCATCTTATCGGCAAAATATCAATATTTTTTGTCAATGGTTTACTGTTTTTTGCCGATAAAATTTTATCCACTTTATATTAAGACAATCTATTACTCACCAAACAACTATTGACATTATGTCGGTTAACCGATATAATTTTAGTGGTGATAATATGGATATTAACAGTATTTTACGACAAAACAATATGACAAAATACAGACTTGCCAAATTAAGCGGTGTTGCGCATACAACGCTAAACAACATTTGCTCCGGTCAGGCTAAAATAGAAAAATGCTCTGCCGAAACCCTATATAAAATAGCAAAGGTTTTAGACGTAAGCATAGAAGAATTAATTGAAGACTCGATTAAACAGTCTGAATTAAAGAATGATATTGAACGTTCTTACGAACACGCACTTCCTGATTATTTACAACACGATTTAGACGAATACAAAAAAGGAATCAAAAATCATTCATCATTAATCGATTGTCTTTGGGGCGAGCTTTACGGCAGTATTAATATGGCTGAAATTTCAGACGGCTTAATTTCCCACGAGCAAGCCGATTATCTAAGACAAAAATATCTATGGAGGAATTGATTTTTGAACAATATAGATTTTACAAATTACAAAAGGATTTTAGGTAAAGCTTATAACGGTGCAAACGGTAATAAAGATTAAACAAAAGGCTATGAAGAATGATATAATTATCAATCTACACAGCCTTTTTAACTTATAAATTGACGTTAATCGTAAAGTACAGTATCATTTTAACATAACTTTTTTCAATTTTTCGGATTACGACAAAAAACAAGGGCACCGTTGAGGGGTGTCCTTGTGATAATTTATGCGATGTCGTCGAGATACTTTTGTTTTGTTTGCTCGATATATTCTGCGATTTGCTCGTAGGCGTCAGTGAACTTGAAATTAATTGTAATATTTCCGTCGGAATGGACGAGGATTGAATCGACAAGCTCGGTTAAAATCGGGCGTGTCAGCCTTTCGATTTTGCCGTGCCTTGCAAAATGCGACAAAAAATCATTTTGCTTTGACTTTTCATTGTCCTCTTTAATCATTTTTTCCAAATCGGCGATTTTTTTATCAAGCTCCTTTGCCTTATTATCCATACTGTTTTTAAGTGCGAGATATTCTTCCTTTGAAATCACGCCGCTTTTCCAGTCGGGATAAAGCTCAAGCATCATTTTCTTTGTTTTGTCACGCTCGTCTATCAACTTTTTTAACGATTTTTCGGCAAAGCCTTCGCCGTTTTTTGCTGCTTTTTTGTTTATTTTCTCAAGCAGAGCGTCAAGCTCAACCGCCGTATCAATCATCGTTTGTATAGCAGTAAGCACGGCATTTTCGAGCTTGTCAATTCTGATTGAATGAGGCGTACAGGCGCCCTTGTACATCTTGTGAGATGTCACGCAACGGTAATATTTATATGTCCCATAGGAATGATTATTCGTCTTTTTGCTCATTGCCCTGTGGCAATCTGCACATTTTACAAACCCTGCAAACAGGTCAACCTCCGTTTTTTCGGGCGCAGTCCTTATACTGCGGTTAAACAACGACTGCGCCTTTTCAAAGGTTTCTTTGTCAATAATCGGTTCGTGAGTGTTTTCAACAATTATCTGCTCGTTCTTCGGAACGCTTACGCATTTTTTCGATTTATAGCTGAGCTTTTTGTTCTTACCCTGCACCATATTTCCGATATACATCTCGTTTTCGAGCATACGGCGAACAGTTGATTCGCACCACAGACCGTCGTTATTTTTACCGCTTGTGTGCTTATAATTTGGGCATTTTTGCTTTTTGTAGGTCGAGGGATTCGGCACGCCCATAGCATTGAGCGTTTTCGTTATTCCGATAATGCTTTTGCCCTCAACGAACCACCTGAAAACCTGACGTACAGTCTGTGCCGCAGGCTCGTCGATAACCAGCCTATGTCTGTCATCGGGGCTTTTTTCGTATCCGTAGCAGGCAAACGAGCCTATAAACTTGCCCTGCTGTCTGCGAACATTCAGCGTGCCTCGAATATTAACCGAGGTAGTGGCAATAACGCTCTCGTTTATGACATTCTGCACGCCGACCGTAATACATTGAGTAGCGGCGTTCATACTGCCCGAAGCAGTATCAATTCCGTTATTCAGCACAACAAGCCTGATATTGCGCTCAACGAAAAAACTGTCAATAACCGAGCCTGTTTCGATGTAGTTTCTGCCCAATCGCGACAAATCCTTTACGATAACGCAGTTGACAATTTTCGCCTCTATATCGCTAATCATTCGTTCAAATGACGGACGACTGAAATTCGAGCCGGACCAACCGTCGTCAACATAAAAATCGACAATTTCGATATTGCCCTGTTGTCTTACATACTCCTTCAAAATTTCTCTTTGCGCTATGACCGAACCGCTCTCGCCTACCTTTTCATCCTCCTTTGAAAGACGGATATAAATAGCGGCCTTCCAAGGCTTTTCAGTCAACGCACCGTCAAAAAATTCTTCGTATTTATTCATATCATACCTCCGTATTTTACGGCGATATGCGTTTTTCTACACAAAATAATTTTATCACACCTCTTTGTCAGCTTCAATAAACAAAATATGTCAATGTGCCTATGAGATATTAACAATCGACTCGCCGAGCGTCCTTGAGCCTATACAGTTGACCTTAACTCCGATATCACCGACACGGAAAATATACGGATTTTCAACCTTGTTAAAATACTTCTGTGCACGGCTGACAACCGACTCCGTCATATCAAAATCAAGCTTTGATACATCTGTCAGCTCGTTTATTTTATATGATGAAAAATCTGCTTTTTTGAAAGCCTCAAGCTCCGTTTTTGTATACATAAGCAGCACTTCCTTTCTGAGGCAATAAAGAGCAATCCAACCCTGCCGAAAATACTTATATTAAAGCGACTTTTGAACTTTTCGCCGTCGCCTTACGCAAGTAGGGCTTCCGT
>CAMFQI010000124.1 GCA_945980015.1 uncultured Eubacterium sp.
AACAGCGTCTTTCACAGGCAATTCAAATAAAGACGATTTCAAATCCCGACGACAGCAAGGTTGACTGGTCGGAATTTGACAGATTTCATAAATTCCTTGATGATGAATTTCCTCTTGTTTTCAAAAATCTCAAAAAAGAGAACATTTCACAAGCTTCCTTACTGTACACTTGGCAGGGTACAAATCCCGATTTAGACCCGATTGCCCTGCTCTCTCACCAAGATGTTGTGCCGGTTTCAAGCGGTACTCTCGGCGACTGGAAGCACGACCCGTTTGAGGGCTTCAATGACGGCGAATTCATTTGGGGCAGAGGCGCAGTAGATATGAAAAACCACCTCATCTGCGTTATGGAGGCAGTTGAGGAGCTTCTCGAAGAGGGCTATACGCCTGAACGCACCGTTTATCTTTGCTTCGGTCACAACGAGGAAATCGTTGCCGGTAACAACAACGGTGCAAACGCTATTATGACTGCGCTCAAGGAGAGAGGAGTTCACCTTGATTCAACGCTTGACGAGGGCGGCGCAATAATCAAGGCAAACGTAAAGGGCTTAATCGAGGGCAATCTCGCAGGCGTAGGAATCGCAGAAAAGGGCTATGCCGACTACAAAATCAGCGTAAAGGCAAAGGGCGGTCATTCCTCACAACCGCCGAAGCATACGGCAGTAGGACAAATCAGCGACGTTGTGCGTGACCTTGAAAAGCATCAGTTCAAGGCAAGAATGTTGCCGTCAGTTTATAATTTATTCAAGGGCGTCGGTGCTCACACCTCGTTCCCTGCAAGAATGATAATGTGTAATCTGCGCTTTTTGAAGCCTTTGTTTTTCGCAATAATGAAACAATTTCCGCCTGCCGCAACGTTTATCAGAACGACTACCGCCTGCACAATGCTTTCGGGAAGTCCTGCATCAAATGTTTTGCCGCAGACGGCGAGCGTAACGGTCAATTTCCGTGAGCTTCCGGGCGACACTCTCAAGGATACCGAGGAGCATATCCGCAAGGTTGTAAGGAATAAGGATATTGAAATTGAGTTCCTGAAGGGCAAGGAAGCCTCAAAGGTTTCTTCAACCAACTCAAAGGCGTTCAAGACAATCGAAAAACTCGCAATGCAAATCGACAAAAAGAATATCGTTGCGCCGTTTCTTGTTATGGGCGGCACTGATTCGTATCACTACGAGGAAATCTGTGACAATATGTACCGCTTTTCACCGTTTATAATCGACGCATCCATTATGCTCACAACTCACGGCACAAACGAGCGTTGCCCTGTTGAACAGCTCGATGTTGCAGTTGAATTTTTCAAACGCTACATAAAAGAAATGCAAACTGAAAATTAACAGTTAAGGGGGTATTCAGCACAAAAATCGTGCCGAATACCCCCCCTTAACTCGTATTTTTTATATTTTATTTTTTCATTTCGGCTCTTGCTTCCTTAATGCGCTGAACGAAAAGCTTACCTGTTTCGGTAATCTTATCGTAGTCGCCGGTCTTTGCACCTGCGATAAGCGAAGAACCTGCGCCGCAAGCAATCGCACCTGCCTTAATCCAATCCTTAACATTGTCAACATCAACGCCGCCTGACGGCATCATAACTGCGTTCGGAATAGGGCCGTGAATATCCTTGATGAAAGCAGGACCTACGATATCGCCCGGAAATACCTTGAGTACGTCTGCACCGCATTCCATTGCGTGAACAGCCTCAGTCGGTGTGTAAATACCCGGCATTGACGGTACGCCGTAACGGTTGCAGCACTTTACTGTTTCAGGATCAAAGTATGGAGAAACAATGTACTCTGCGCCGGCAAGAATAGCGATTCTTGCAGTAGCGGCGTCCATAACAGTTCCTGCGCCGATGATGATTTCGCCCGAATTGTACTTTTCTCTCATTGCCTCAATGAGCTTGTCTGCGTGTGGTACGGTAAATGTAAGCTCGATAGCCGCAACACCGCCTGCAATACAAGCGTCTGTAATTTTTTCTGCTTGCTCAATAGAGGTTGCACGAACAACCGCAACGATACCAACCTCCTGAATTTTTGCAAGTGTTTCAATTTTATTAGCCATAATAGTATCTCCCTTTAATTTATCTCCATTTAAGATGTAATTTTTTAGAGATTATGAGCGAGTTTTTTCGTTAGGCAAGGCTTTGAATCAATTTAATCGACGGGAGCATACATTTAGTATGTGACCGAGTTAAATTAATTCAGTAACGAAGCATAACGGAAAAAGACGCCATAATCAGCGTTGTACTCTTGCGCCGGCACCATTCACCTTTGCCTCAACTTCTTTTAGCGAGGCCATAGATGTGTCGCCAGGAGTAGTCATAGCGAGTGCACCGTGAACAACACCGTAGTTTACTGCCTTTTGGGCGTCCTCGTATGTCATAAGACCATAGATAAGACCCGAAGCAAAGCTGTCGCCACCGCCGACTCTGTCGAGTATTTCAAGACCCGGAAATTCAAGAGAATTATAGATTTTTCCGTCAGCCCAGCAGATTGCTTTCCAATCGTTTACGGTAGCAGTCTTTACCGTACGCAAGGTAGTTGCAATAATCTTGAAGTTCGGATATGCCTTTGTTACGGTTTCAATCATCTTGTAGTAGCCGTCCATATTGAGCTCCTTAAGGTCGGCATCGTTGCCCTCTACCTCAAAGCCGAGAGAAGCGGTGAAATCCTCCTCATTGCCTATCATAACGTCAACATACTTTGCGATTTCACGGTTAACCTCCTGCGCCTTTGCCTGACCGCCGATTCCTTTCCAAAGTGACGGGCGGTAGTTGAGGTCGTAGGAAACGATTGTGCCGTACTGCTTTGCTTTCTTTACTGCCTGAATAACGGTTTGAGCCGCAGTTTCGGAAAGTGCCGCATAAATGCCGCCTGTGTGGAGCCATCTAACGCCGAGAGTTCCGAAAATATAGTCCCAATCAATATCCTCGGGCTTCAGCTGTGAAGCGGCGGTATTGCCTCTGTCCGAAGCACCGACAGCGCCTCTGATACCGAAGCCTCTTTCCGTAAAGTTAATTCCGTTTCTTACAGTTCTGCCGATACCGTCGTAAGGTACCCACTTAATGAGCGAGGTATCAACACCGCCCTGCAAAATCAAATCCTCCATAAGATATCCGATTTCATTTTCTGCAAAGGCAGTAATAACCGAAGTTTTCATACCGAAGCAACGGCGAAGTCCTCTTGCAACATTGTATTCTCCGCCGCCCTCCCAGGCTCTAAATGATCGAGCAGTCTTTATTCTGCCCTCGCCCGGATCAAGTCTGAGCATAATTTCGCCGAGTGAAACCTCGTCAAACATACATTCCTCTTTAGGTCTTAAATTCAAGTTCATAATTACCTCTCCTATAATTAATTAAAATCCAAAATATTTCATTGCGTTATCAAAGCTGATACCCTTGACGATTTTCTCCAATACCTCGTCGTCATTTGCATACCAGCCGTCCTCAACCCACCTGCCGAGCAGACGGCACATAATTCTCCTGAAATATTCGTGTCTGCCGTAGGATGTAAACGAGCGTGAGTCCGTTTCCATACCGACAAATTTTCCGAGAACGCCCAAATTTCCGAGTGCTTTCATTTGATTTGTCATACCGTCCATTGTATCAAGGAACCACCACGCAGGTCCGAACTGAATTTTGCTTTCGGCCTCGCTGCTTTGGAAGTTTCCGAGCATAGTTGCCAAAACAACATTGTCCTTGTCGTTAAGATTGAACAAAATGGTCTTCGGCAAAGCAGACTTGACATCAAGTGCGTCAAGAAATCTTGAAAGCGTATATGCAATCTCGCAGTCGCCGATACTGTCAAAGCCTGTGTCCGCACCGAGCTTATTGAACATTCTTGTCGAATTATTACGCATTGCGCCGATATGAATTTCCATAGCCCAGCCAAGCTTGTGATACTTTTCACCGAGTGCAAGCAAAACGGCTGTTCTGTATGCGTCGCCCTGTGCTTGAGAAGGAGCTTCACCGTTCATCGCCTTTTGGAATACGGCTTCAATTTCGTCATCGCTTGCCGTTGCAAACGGAACGTAATCAAACGCCTGGTCGCTGACCTTACAGCCAACCTCGTCGAAATAATCACATCTTTTAAGAAGTGCCGCAATCACATCCTTGTATGAATTAATTTCAATATCTGCCGCCTTGCCCAATGCCTTGATATACTCTGCGAAGCCGTCGAGGTTGATATTCAACGCCTTGTCGGGACGAAAGCTCGGCAAAACCTTACAGTCAAAGCCGTCGACGTCCTTAAGCAGCTTGTGATAATTCAAATCGTCAACAGGATCGTCGGTCGTACAAACAACCTTAACGTTGCTTCTCATAATAAGGCTTTGAGGACGAAAATCACCGCTTGCAATAGCTTCGTTTGCTCTTTTGTAAATATCCGCCGCTGTTTTTGCATTAAGCGGAGTGTCGATGCCAAAATATCTTTGAAGCTCAATATGTGCCCAATGATAAAGCGGATTGCCTATGCAATACTGAAGCGTTTCACCGAATTTTATAAACTTTTCTTCGCCGCTTGCATCACCTGTGCAGTATTTTTCCTCAACTCCCGCACTTCTCATTGCACGCCATTTGTAATGGTCGCCGCTGAGCCAAAGCTGTGAAATATCCTCAGGCTGATTATTTTCATAAATCTCTTTCGGACTTAAATGACAATGATAGTCGCAAATCGGCATTTTTTCGGCAAAATCATGAAAAAGATGCCTTGCGCTTTGAGTATCAAGCAAAAAATCCCTGTCCATAAAGCTATTCATAAAATCCTCCTATACCGTCACTTTATACCTGATTATGCTTTAGTGTTATCAGGCTTATATCTGTCTCTTATACACATCTGACGCTGCCGACGAAGGCTTAGGT
>CAMFQI010000125.1 GCA_945980015.1 uncultured Eubacterium sp.
TTTTACGGACTTCACGTTCACGAAGCCGTGCTTGAAAGCGGTGTAAAGCTAACCGGCGCAACAGTTCATTTTGTAACCGAGGAATGTGATGGCGGTCCGATTATTCTCCAAAAAGGCGTTGAAGTGCAAAACGGCGATACTCCCGAAACACTCCAGAAGCGAGTTATGGAGCAGGCTGAATGGAAAATTCTCCCCGAAGCCGTGTCGCTTTTCTGCAACGGCAGAATAAAGGTAAACGGTAGGAGGACTGTTATTAGTGAATGAGGATAAATTCAGCGGAAAAGCTGAGGCGTATTCAAAATACAGACCGTCATATCCGGTTAGCTTGATTGAATGGCTTTATGAAAATACAATGGCTGAAAATGTTGTTGATATCGGTGCAGGAACAGGAATTTTTACCGAATGTCTGTTAAAAAAACCTTGGAATATTACGGCTGTTGAGCCAAATGAAGATATGCTTGGCTATCTAAATAAGCTGTCAAGCGATGTTGAAATTGTGAAAGCGTCTGCCGAAAGTACAGGATTGACTCAAAATTCTTATGATTTAGTTACTGTTGCACAGGCTTTTCACTGGTTTGATAAACCCTTGTTCAAAAAAGAGTGCCAACGAATATTAAAACCGAACGGAAAGCTGGCAGTAATTTTTAACAAACGTTGTCAGAACGATTTTAATCGTGAAAGAAATAAGGTTTGTATGAAATATTGCGGCAGTTATCATTCAGGACATGTTCACACAGGTTATGAAGATTTTGATGGTGAGAGATTTTTGCGTGAAGAGTATTTTGAGACGATTGATTATTTAAGCGTTGAAAATCAAGTTATTATGTCAAAAGAGCGTTTTATAGGCGACAATCTTTCACGTTCTTATGCACTTAAACCTAATGACGAGCATTATGAAATGTTTGTTGCAGAGCTTGAAGAGGTTTTTGAAAAGTACTGCAGTAACGGAGTTGTACATAACAAATATATAACAGAGTGTTTTTTAGGCTCTTTTTAACGAAGTTTGAAAGGAATGGTATATATGGAAATTAAATCACTTGAAAGTGAGCTTAATACAAATTCATACCCCGGCAGAGGCATTGTTCTCGGAAAGTCTGCCGACGGCAAAAACGCTGTAATCGCTTATTTCATTATGGGCAGAAGCGCAAACAGTCGAAACAGAATTTTTGAAGAAAACGACAGAGGCGGTATTCGTACAAAGGCTTTTGATGAATCAAAGATGGAGGACCCGAGCCTTATTATTTACAATCCTGTTTTGAAGCTCGGTGAAAAAACAATCGTTACAAACGGCGACCAGACCGATACAATTTATGATTATTTGAAGGACGGCAAGACGGTATTTGAGGCTCTTCAAAGCAGAGAATTTGAACCCGATGAGCCGAACTATACTCCGAGAATTTCGGGTGTGCTGGAAAAGAACGGCGACTATATGCTTTCGATTTTGAAGTCGAATAACGGCAAGCCTCAATGTGTTCGTAATTATTTTGAATATCCTGCCGAAGCAGGTCTCGGACATTTTATTCATACATATAAGTGCGACGGTAATCCAATTCCGAGCTATGAGGGTGAGCCTACCTTGGTTGAAATCGGTAATGAAAGCATTGATGATTTTACAAAGGCTGTTTGGGATAATCTCAACGAGGATAACAAGGTTAGTCTTTTCACAAGATATATCAACTTTGAAACAGGCGAGGAGCAAACTCGCATAGTAAACAAGAATGAATAATTTTCGGGAGGACAGAATGAGAGTTTTAGTTGTTGGCTCAGGCGGTCGTGAACACGCTCTGATAAAAAAGATTAAGGAATCGAGCAGGGTAGATTATATTGCCTGTTGTCCCGGAAACGGCGGCATTTCGTATGATGCAGAGTGCTTTAATGTCGGTGCAACCGATATTGACGGAGTTGTTGCTCTTGCAAAGCAGATTAGTGCTGATTTAGTTGTTGTTGCTCCCGATGACCCGCTTGTTATGGGTATGGTTGACGCACTTAATAATGCAGGCTTTGCGACCTTCGGACCGAAAGCAAACGCCGCTATTATCGAAGGCTCAAAGGTTTTCTCAAAGGAGCTTATGCAAAAGTATCATATTCCGACGGCAGAATACAAGGTATTCGATAACGCCGACGAGGTTATGGCATATATTAAAGAGAAGAATGAATTTCCGACAGTTATTAAGGCAGACGGTCTTGCACTTGGCAAGGGTGTTATCATTCCCGAAAGCCTTGAGGAAGCCGAGGCAGGCGTAAAGGAAATTATGGAGGATAAAATTTTCGGCGACAGCGGAAATAATGTTGTTGTTGAAGAATTTTTGACAGGTCCCGAGGTCAGCGTTTTGGCGTTTACCGACGGTAAATGCGTAAAGCCGATGGTAAGCTCAATGGATCATAAGCGTGCGCTGGATGGTGATAAGGGACTTAACACAGGCGGTATGGGTACTGTTTCTCCAAACCCGTACTATACAGACGAGGTTGCAAAGGAATGTATGGAAAAAATCTTCATTCCTACCATTGAAGCAATGAACAAAGAGGGCAGAACGTTTAAGGGTTGCTTGTATTTCGGACTCATGATAACTCCAAAGGGACCTAAAGTAATCGAGTACAACTGCCGCTTCGGTGACCCAGAAACACAGGTTGTTTTGCCGAGACTTAAAACGGATATTGTAGATATATTTGAAGCGATTAATAATGAAACACTCTCCGATTTGGATATTGAATGGGACGAAAGAGCGTGCACCTGCGTAATTATGGCGTCGGGCGGCTATCCGAAATCATATCCAAAGGGAATAGAAATTAAGGGATTATCCGACGGACAGCTTGACGGCGTTACGGTTTATCACGCCGGCACAAAGCTTGACGGCGACAATCTCGTAACAAGCGGCGGCAGAGTTTTGGGCGTAACGGCGCTTGGCGATACGCTTGAAAACGCACTAAAAAAATCCTATGACGGCGTAAAGCAAATCAGCTTTGACGGCGCTCATTACAGAAACGATATAGGTAAGCGAGCATTGAGTGCTTTGAAATAAGTGTCTAAATTGTGAATTTTTGCAAAAAATACACAAAGTTATTGACAATTATACAAATAGCAATTATACTATGCTTATATTAATAATATGCATCATAAAGCAGTGCGCTATGATGCAGAATAGGAGATATATTTATGGCTCAAGTAAAAAAGAGTAAAACAAAAAAGATTGTATGGTCTGTTATTGCTGTCATTCTTGTTGTTGCTATCGTAGTAGGCATAATGCTTATTAAGTCAAGCAAGAGCAAGGTTGATGTCAGCCTTACAACAATTTCAACAGACACTATCGTTCAAACAGTAAGTTCAACAGGTGAGGTTTCCTCCGGTCTTAATAAAGACTATACCGCAGGTAGCATTGCAACTGTTAAAGAGGTTTTCGTTAAGGTTGGCGACCAGGTTAAAAAAGGAGATAAGCTCGCAACCTTTGACACATCAAATCTTGATATGCAGGTAGCAAACCTCAATGCATCTTATAAGGACGCATTGGCTGCTTATAATACTGCTGTTGAAAACCAGAATAACGCTAAGCAACAGCTTGTGATTGTTAACTCTGCTATTGACAATCTCAATAATGAGATTGCACAGGTTGAAGCTGAAATGGCTGTGGCTGCTCAAGAAACGCCTGTTTCCGGTCAATCGTCGCAGTATGCAGAGGGCGGCTCAGGTATAGGCGATATTATCGGTGGTGGAAGTGGCTCAATCGGCAGTGGTACGGGCGGTTCGTCAAGCCAGTTCCAGGATCAGATTGACGAGCTTATTCAAACAATCAAAGAGCTTCAGGAAAGTATTGAGGGTATTAACGACCGTGTTGACGAGCTTACTGCACAGCTTGAAGCACTTGCTGCTGGGGTAAATGAAATTGACCCTAACAGCATTAAGTTGACTGCGCTTCAAATCGAGCTTGCAGGTCTTACTGCTCAAAAGGAGCTTTATTCCATTATTGCACAGGGCAATACAGTAAACGCTCAAAAGCAGCTTGTAAATACAACAAAGCAGGCTCTTGATACTGTTTCTGCCGCTCAGCAATCACTTGATGCAGGCTGGACTGCCGATTTCGACGGAACAATTACTGCTTGCTCAATTACAGCAGGCGGACAGACGACTGCACTTGAAAATGGTATTACTCTTGAAAATATGGATACAAGAGTTGTAACAATTTCACTCGGTGAGTATGATGTTAAAAAGGTTAAGGTTGGTATGCAGGCTACTGTTAAGACTGCTTACGGTACATACTCCGGTGAGGTTGCAACAATTGCGCCGACTGCAACAGGCGGAAACGAGTCTTCAATTATGGATTCGGTAGGTTCAATGGCAGGTATCAGCGGACTTTCATCCTTGACAGCGCAGGGTGCAGGCGTTGAATGTACAATTCTTGTAGCAGAGCCTGACGAGGATATTATCATCGGCTTTAATGCTGATGTTGAAATCGTAACCGGAACATATAATGATGTTCCTTGCGTACCTATCGAGTCCATCATTCTTGAAAAAGAAGGAACATATGTATATCTTTATGATGAAAACGAGGGAACAGTAACAAAGACAGCTATCACAACAGGCGCAACCTCCGATACATCATATGAAATCACCTCGGGTCTCTCGGTAGGACAGAAGATTGTTACCACACCGCAGACAGATTATAAAGAGGAAACCTTTAAGGTTAGAGTTGTACAAAAGAATTCAATAATTAAGTAAGAGGTAATTCGCGTGAACTTAACGGAAAGCTTAAAAATAGCTATAAAATGTATAAAGGCGAATTGGCTTCGTAGTGTACTTACTATGCTCGGTATTATTATCGGTATTACCTCGGTTATTATGATTGTCGGCGCAGGTACAGG
>CAMFQI010000126.1 GCA_945980015.1 uncultured Eubacterium sp.
CCAAAAAACCGATATATATTAATATAGACATAAATGACGGCAAAATAATTATAGAATTCAAGAATTCAATTAAGGAAGCTTTTGAGGAATCAACGAGTACAAAAATAGGATTAAAATGCTGTGAAAGATTATTGTCGGAGCTTGGCGGTTCAATTCAAGCTTATTCAAAGAAAGGAACTTACATTTCAAAAATAATCATTTAGAAAAACGCTTCGGCAACAAAGAAAGCCGAAGCGTTTTTTATTTTTTTATTCAGTCTTTATCGCAATATGCACCGTCAAAGGTTGTTATTATTGCGAATTTTCCGAATTTATAGTAGCCCGTCAATCCGTTATAAACACGATTAACATCAGAAACGGAAAGCGTCTTCTTGTCAATTTTTCTCACATTCATATGGTTGCAGCATACATAAACATAATTTTCATCGGCTGACACAAAATGGGGAGCATTAAAAGTTGCCTGTTCCCTACCGCCTATGCGAATATCGGTTTTTGCGTTATCGGCATAAAAGCGAATAACGGAATTTTCCTTTTCGCAAACCGACCAAAAGTATTCGCCGTCCTCGGCAATACAGCAAACAGGTGAATCATTGTAGGTCAATAATCCGTCTCGAATAAGCTCGCCGTTTTCATCAAAAAGTCCCGTATCACCCGTAGGATATATTACCATAACACGTCTGTCAGGCAGAACCATTGCACCGGGAACTACGAAATTACCAAGCTTTTCACTTATTTCCTTTCGCATAGTGCCGAACTTTTTGAGCAAATAAGCGTCCTTTGTTACAATTTCTTTTTTGCCGTCGTTAAAATTAAGCAGAAAATAATTCACGCCGTAGCTGTCTGTATTTAGCTTCGGCACCTTCTCAACCAACACAGCCTTATCGTCTGAAAATCTGACAACATCTATTATTTGTTTGTTACTGATTTTTATCAAAGCCAATCACCCTTATTCCTTATCGGTCTTTGCATTTGTAAGGTAGCTCAACGTCATAAGGCTATCTGTTAGATGTACGTTCTCAACTAAAACCTCGGGGTGAGCCATTGCAATATCATAATTTGAGAAATTCCAAAAGCTCTTAATTCCCTGTCTGCAAAGAACGTCCGTCAATTCCTTCATATCATTAGACGGAATACAGATAACGGCACAGCGTGGCTGATTGTCGATGCAAAAGTTTTCAAGATAATTAATATGACGAACCGGAATGCCCTGAATAAGCTTTCCCGAGACTGCTTCGTTTTTATCGAAAACACCTACAAGCTTAAAGCCGGACTGACGTGTAAAAATCTTTGAAGCAACTGCTTTTCCCAAGTTACCTGCGCCAATTAAAATCGTTTTCACTCCTGCATCAACGCAGAGAATCTCACCTATTTTTTGATAAAGCTCCGGCACATTATAGCCGTAGCCCTGCTGACCGAAGCCTCCGAAGCAGTTGAAATCGTGGCGAATCTGCGACGCTGTCAGTCCCATTCTTTCGGCAAGCTCCTTTGAGCTGATACGAACAATTCCGTTATCCTTTAAGTTTTCTAAAAATCTGTAATATCTCGGCAATCTTTTAATTACGGAGATTGAAATTTCCTGTGCCATAAGCTACACCCTTTACGAAAGAAATTATTTTGTCATATCGGTTATTGTCTGCATTACATAATCGCCGAATTCATCACATGTACAGCCTGTGTCACGGCCTGTAATAACGAGCTTCTTTTCCTCAAACATACATTTATCAAGTGCTCTTTCAAGTGCATTTGCCTGCTCCTGATAGCCGATATGAGAAAGAAGCATAACGGTTGCACGAAGCATTGAGCAAGGGTCTGCATACTGTCCTCTGCCCTCGGTAATCATACGAGGTGCAGAGCCGTGGATAGCCTCAAACATTGCATATTTCTTGCCGATATTAGCACTTCCTGCGGTACCTACGCCGCCCTGAAATTCAGCCGCTTCGTCGGTAATAATATCACCGTAAAGATTTGGAAGAACGAACACCTTGAAGTCTGTTCTTCTTGCAGGGTCAATAAGCTTTGCTGTTGTAATATCAACATACCAGTCGTCAGTAACGATATCGGGATACTGCTCACCGATTTTCTTTGCAGTATTAAGAAACTTACCGTCTGTGGTTTTGATAATATTTGCCTTTGTAATAATCGAAACCTTGCCCTTATTATTGCGCTTTGCATAGTCATAAGCAAGACGGGCAATTCTGTCGCAGCCCTCCTGAGTTGCAACTGTAAAATCAACTGCCAAATCGTCGGTAATATTTACACCGTATGAGCCGACTGCATAGCCGCCCTCGGTATTTTCACGGAAGAAGGTCCAGTCGATACCTTCCTCGGGAACCTTTACGGGACGCATATTTGCAAAGAGGTCAAGCTCTTTTCTCATTGCAACATTTGCACTTTCAACATTTGGCCACGGGTCACCCTGACGGGGAGTGGTAGTCGGGCCTTTAAGAATAACGTGGCAAGCCTTTAATTCTTCAAGCACGTCATCGGGAATTGCCTTATTATGAGCGGCACGGTTTTCGATAGTAAGTCCGTCAATAATCTTAAATTCAATCTTGCCCTTTTCTACCTCGTCCTTAAGCAAAAACTCAATGACTCTTTGGGACTCCTTTGTGATTATAGGACCGATACCGTCGCCGCCGCAAATACCGATAACTATTTTATCGAGCGACTGATAATCAGTAAAATCCTTATCCTCTTTAATTTTTTTTGCTCTTTCAAGCTGTTTTTCCATCAACGCTCTGAACTGCTCGCAGGCAGCGTCAAGCGCCTTTGTTTCTTCTATATTCATAATAAAATCTCCGCTTTTATAAAAATTATTTATTCATTTCTCTTGTGTAGTCAAGAAGTCCGCCGCAAAGAAGCATTGCTCTTTGCCTGTCGGAAAGATGTGAAGAATCAAGCTTGTATTCCTCGCCCTTTGTAATATTCTTAAGAACTACCGTTTTGTGATTTTCTATACAATCTCTGATTGCAGAAAGCTCAAGCTCGTCCATTTGGTCAATTCTGTCGTAATCAGCTTCGTTTTCAAAGGTGAAAGGAAGAATACCGGCATTTACAAGGTTTGCAACGTGAATACGTGCAAAGCTCTTTGTAATAACCGCCTTTACTCCGAGATAAAGCGGAACGAGTGCGGCGTGCTCACGAGACGAGCCCTGACCGTAGTTTGCACCGCCGATAATAAAGCCCTTACCTTCTGCCTTAATTCTCTCCGGGAAGTTCTCGTCACATACTGCAAAGCAATACTGTGAAAGATACGGAATGTTTGAACGATACGGCAAAATCTTTGCACCGGCAGGCATAATGTGGTCGGTAGTAATATTGTCGCCGACCTTCAAAACTGCCTTTGCCTTAATATTCTCGGCAAGCGGCTCGGTTTTCGGGAAAGGCTTAATATTAGGACCTCTCAATACCTCTACGCTGTCTGCTTCCTCAGGTGAAGCAGGGGCAACTATCATATTATCGTTTATAACAAATTTTTCGGGCATTGTAATAGACGGAGCATCACCGAGCTCTCTCGG
The DNA here is from genome assembly GCA_945980015.1 of uncultured Eubacterium sp. Classification (GTDB taxonomy): domain Bacteria; phylum Bacillota; class Clostridia; order Oscillospirales; family Acutalibacteraceae; genus Eubacterium_R. The sequence continues at coordinate 3,518 of CAMFQI010000126.1, forward strand.
GTCGGTAAGATAGCCTGTTAATGCCGAAGCCGCCGCAACCTCGGGAGAAACAAGATAAATCTTGCCGTCCTTTGTGCCGGAACGACCTTCAAAATTACGGTTAAAGGTACGAAGAGATACGCCGTTGCTGTTTGGACTTTGTCCCATACCGATACACGGACCGCACGCACTTTCAAGTATTCTTGCGCCTGCATTAATCATATCGGACAATGCGCCGTTGAGCGCAAGCATATTAAGAACCTGCTTTGAGCCCGGAGCAATACAAAGAGAAACACTCGGGTCAACAGTCTTGCCTTTAAGTATCGAAGCAACCTTCATCATATCAACAAACGAGGAATTTGTACAGGAACCGATTGCCACCTGATCAACCTTGATTTTTCCGATTTCATCGGTTGTTTTTACATTATCGGGCATATGAGGACAGGCCGCCATAGGAACAAGCGAGCAAAGGTCGATGTTGATAACCTCGTCATATTCTGCATCTGCGTCTGCCGAAAGCTCAACCCAATCCTGTTCTCTGCCCTGTGCCTTAAGGAATGCAAGCGTGATTTCGTCAGACGGGAAAATTGATGTGGTTGCGCCGAGCTCTGCGCCCATATTTGTTATAGTTGCACGTTCGGGAACGGATAAGGTTTTTACACCCTCTCCGCCGTATTCAATAATTTTTCCGACGCCGCCCTTAACACTCATAATGCGAAGAACCTCTAAAATAACGTCCTTTGCGGAAACCCAAGGCTTTAAGTAGCCTGTAAGGTTGATACGAGTCATTTTCGGCATAGGAATATAGTATGTACCGCCGCCCATGGCAACTGCAACATCAAGTCCGCCGGCTCCCATTGCAAGCATACCGATACCGCCGCCTGTTGGAGTATGACTGTCTGAGCCGATAAGAGTTTTTCCCGGAATACCGAAGCGCTCAAGATGTACCTGATGACAAATTCCGTTGCCCGGTCTTGAAAAATAAATACCATGCTTTTTTGTTACGGTTTGGATAAATCTATGGTCGTCCGCATTTTCAAATCCTGTTTGAAGCGTATTATGGTCAATATATGCAACAGAGCGTTCTGTTTTTACTCTGTCAACTCCCATAGCCTCAAATTCAAGATACGCCATAGTACCCGTTGCGTCCTGTGTGAGAGTTTGGTCAATGCGAAGTCCGATTTCGCTTCCAACTTTCATTTCGCCCTCAACAAGATGCGATTTAATCAGTTTTTGTGCTAATGTAAGTCCCATTTATATTCCTCCTATACAGTGTAAATAACAAACTTGTTAATTATTTTGTCAATGTTATTGTAAATCATCGACAAGAATTTGTC
>CAMFQI010000127.1 GCA_945980015.1 uncultured Eubacterium sp.
GATTATTCTCAAATTCCTTGAGCAAATACATTACAAGTTCTTCGCTTTGGCTTTCACTTCCGACAATCGGTGCAACCTCTGTATATGTATTGCACTTTATCAAATGAATAGACGGGGCGTGTGCTTTAAGCCTTACGCCGTATTTTCCGCCCTGCTTCATAATTTCCGGTTCCTCAAGAGAAAGCTGTTCAACACTCGGCATAACAATACCGTAGCCTGTCTGCTCAACCTGTTCAAGCGCATCTGCAATTCTTAAGTATTCTTTTTTTATCCTTGCAAGATTAGATATTTCTTGCATAAGCTCCTGTTCATTATGAATTTCGGCAGAACACTTTTTGGATAAAACAGAGTAAAAATGTGACGAATCAATATCCGCATTAATAATAACAGAGCCGTTTGACAAATCAACGTCATAAATGCTAACGCTGTTTATATCCTTTTGCTTAGAAACAACATCCGTAAAGTTTTTCACCGTATTAACTGTTGTTACACAGGCGGAGCCTTGTCTTATACAGGCAAGTATGTTTTTTCTAAGCTCGTCGTCGCAATCAAGACTCTTAAACCAGCTAGGGAGATTTATTCCTATTGAAGTAACGGGAAATTCGTACAAAACTGCCGACAATATTTCTTTAATCTTATTTTCATTTAACTCTAAACAATTTACAGCAATTACCGGTTTATCATACTTTTCAGACATTTCCTTTGCAAGACTTCTGCACTCGCTACTGTCAGGCGATGTACTGTTAAGAACAATGGCAAAGGGCTTATTTATTTCTTTAAGCTGATGAATTACCCTTTCCTCTGCTTCCTCGTATTCCTGTCTCGGAATTTGACTTATACTGCCGTCGGTTGTAACTACAATTCCTATTGTTGAATGTTCGTCAATAACCTTTTTTGTTCCGATTTCTGCCGCAAGATTAAAGGGTATTTCCTCCTTACTCCATGGCGTCATAACCATTCTCGGACCGTCCTCATCAAAATACCCCTCACTGCTTGGCACAATATAGCCTACGCAGTCAATCATTCTTACTCTTAAATGTGCATTTTCATCAAAATTAAGCTCAATTGCATCCTCAGGTATAAATTTCGGTTCTGTCGTCATAATGGTTCTGCCTGCGGCTGATTGAGGAAGCTCATCTTTTGCACGCTCCTGACGAAATCCATCGGGGATATTCGGAATTATTACCGTATCCATAAACCGTTTAATAAATGTAGACTTTCCTGTTCTCACAGGTCCGACTACTCCGATATAAATATCGCCGCCTGTTCTTTCACTTATATCTTTATAAATTTCGCTATCCATATGTCCTCCTATATTCCGGGTATTACTATTACTTTATTCGATTGAATAATGTCGTCGTTCAGGTCGTTTTCCGATTTAATAAGCTGAATATCCGACGAGAATTTTTTTGCAATATCCCAAAGCCTTTCCTGTGATTTTGCAAAATAAAGCGTTACTGCCGGTGAATTCTTCAACCCTTCACAGCAGTCTATATCCGAAAGCACCGTTAAATCATATTCATTTACAGTGCATCCCTCAATATTGAAATCAACATTAATAGACACCGTTGTTTCATCTATAATGTTAAAGTCAAAACTATTCATACACGCCTTCAAAACAAGAAATGATTGATTTGATAAATCATAGCTCATTTCTCTTGATGCGTTTATATGTAATATTTCACCATTTGTATTTTCATAAATCACACAAACACATAGAGAGGCTATAAGCTTATCACCCTTTTTTGTGCATTGAATCGTATTCACCCAAAGTGAGTCAATTTTTTTAATCGGCTGTGGTGCTTTAATACTGAATTTTTCAATAGCGTTCTTTTCATAAAGAGTCGGATTAGCATAGCAATTATAATTTGAATACTTATTTTCTGTTTTATATCCGGCGATATACCCGTCAGTAATGATTTTCCTTTTTACTTCATCAAGCACTGTAATAGCGGCATAAATGTCGCCGTATATCTCGATTTTTCCGTTTGTATTATCGGAATAGCTTTTCGCTTTCAAATACAAGCAGCCTTCAAATAATTCAACAAAGCATTTTGAATTATCATTAATTCCCGCAACCTCAAAAATTTTTGAAACATCAAAGGTATGAGTGATTTTTTCAATTTCGTTCTTATTATTTGTGTAAATAGCAGTAACGCAAACACTTGCTTTAATAAATATCTTATCATTGACCGTCTTTTCGTCAACAAGCTTTATTTGAGTATCAAATCCGATAACTCTTTTAATTCCGTCATTTGAAGCTGAAAGAGAAGCCTCCTCCTCAAAATCAATTCGTGAAATAACAAAATTCTCTACGCTCATTTCGTTTACTTCGACTGTATTCAACTTTGACGATGAGCACTTATCAATAACGGCGGTGCTTTGTAAATCATAAACCTTATATGCAATTTGAAATGTTGTATGTACATCTATTCTTCGCTGATTTATTACTCGATAGCTGCAATATTTATCGCACGCAACTGCACTGGCAAATGCAGAAGAAGATACGCCGTCCAAATTAATTTTTTCCGAAAAATCCTCCAAAAACTCGGCAAACAAAAGCTCATTTTCTTCGTTTGAATACGTAAGACAGATTTTTGTTTTGCCGGAAATAACAACATTCTCTTCAATAACATCACAGGAGGTAACATACGAATGACATGAGCATTTTATAATTTTGTAAATATCATCAAGATAGCTCTCTAAAGTTTGCTGATAGCTTGTGTCGATATTTATTGTTTTACTCGCACAAAGCACATTTTTTGACAGACAGGAAAATTCCTTTTTAATTTCCATAATATTAATCACCATAGCCTTTCAGACCACTAAAATATATTTTCCGAGTCAAGCTGCGGTCCTCTTGACTTCGGTACAGCATAACAAAGCAGTTACACTTTTTTCATTTAACAATATGCAAGTCCTATTCGTTTTATAACTAAAAAGAAAAAAGACTGTAAATATGCACACACATACTTACAGTCAAATTAAAACTATATTTTATGCTTTTTTCAAATCCTCGGAATGAAGAATAACAGGCTTTCTGGTGTTATCTGTCCTGATTAAAGGCGAAGTATTGTTCTTTACACAATCCTCGGTTACAACAATTTTTTCAACAGTGCAATCAGACGGTACACTGAACATCAAATCACCCAGTATATTCTCAAATACACTTCTCAAGCCTCTTGCACCTGTTTTTCTTTCGAGAGTAATATCGGCAATTGCGTCAAGTGCTCCTTTTTCAAATTCAAGAGCAACATTATCCATTTCAAAAAGCTTTGTATATTGCTTAACTATTGAATTTTTAGGCTCGGTCATAATTCTGACAAGTGCTTCCTTGTCGAGTTCGTCAAGCACTGTAACAACAGGAACTCTTCCGATAAGCTCAGGAATAAGACCATATTTCACTAAATCGTGTTGAGTAACATTCTTAAGAATATCCTGTTTATTTTCAATATTTTTGCTAAGCTCGGAGCCAAAGCCCAAAGAACCCTTACCAAGTCTTTTTTCGATAATTTTTTCTATACCGTCGAAAGCACCGCCGCAGATAAACAAAATATTTGTCGTATCGATTTGGATAAATTCCTGTTGCGGATGCTTTCTGCCGCCTCCGGGAGGAACGTTTGAAACAGTACCCTCAAGAATTTTCAAAAGTGCCTGTTGAACACCCTCACCGCTTACGTCACGAGTAATTGAACGGTTCTCACTTTTGCGTGAAATCTTATCTATTTCGTCAACATAGATAATTCCTCGCTGCGCTTTTTCTATATCGAAATCAGCCGCTTGAATAAGACGAAGCAAAATGTTTTCGACATCCTCACCGACATAGCCTGCTTCTGTAAGAGTGGTAGCGTCGGCAATAGCAAACGGAACATCAAGTATTCTTGCAAGAGTTTGAGCAAGCATCGTCTTTCCGACGCCTGTAGGACCTAAAAGTAAAATATTGCTCTTTTGAAGGTCAACATCACCGTTAGACGAATAAAATATTCTCTTGTAATGATTGTAAACAGCAACAGAAAGATATTTTTTTGCTTCATCCTGACCGATAACGTATTCATCAAGTCTTTGCTTAATTTCCATAGGCTTTGGAATAACAATATTGTTTTCCCTGCTTGCAGGTCTGATTGGAGTGCTTTGTGCTATCAAATCATTACAAAGAGAAATGCACTCATCACATATGAATACTCCCGGACCTTCAATAAGCCTTTGTACCATAGACTCACTTTTACCGCAAAAGGAACATCTTGCTACTTTTACATTAGAATCATCTTTTGCCAAAACGGAGTCTCCTATCTCTTGTCTATTACTTTATCAACTAAGCCGTATTCCATAGCTTCGTTTGCAGACATCCAATTATCTCTGTCTGTATCCTTAACAAGCGTTTCGTAATCCTTGCCGCAGTTTTGAGCAAGAATTCTATTAAGCTTTTCCTTTGTTTTAAGGAGGTTTTTAGCGGCAATCTCAACATCTGTTGCCTGACCTGTAATTCCGTGACCTCCTACAAGAGGCTGATGAATAAGAATTTCACTGTTTGGCAATGCAATTCTTTTACCCTTTGCACCACTGCTAAGCAAAAATGCGCCCATACTTGCAGCCATACCTACACAAATTGTAGAAACGTCACACTTGATGTAATTCATTGTGTCATAAATTGCAAGACCGGCAGTAACGGAGCCGCCCGGTGAATTAATATAGAGCGAAATATCCTTTGTACTGTCCTGACTTTCAAGGAACAAAAGCTGTGCTACAACGAGCGAAGCAGTTTGGTCGCTGTCTCTTATACACATCTGACGCTGCCGACGAAGGCTTAGGTGTA
>CAMFQI010000128.1 GCA_945980015.1 uncultured Eubacterium sp.
CTTTTTGTTCATTTCTATGCTTCTTTGGTTAACTTCAACCTTATCGTACGTCTTCTTAGCTCTTACGGTTGTCCAATAAGTTTTGTTGCAAACGGGACATTTCGCAGGACATCTAAATGATTTATTTACACAATCATAATTTTTTAGCCTTGTCATTTCGTTTGAGCATTTCGGACATATGAGCTTAACACTGTATACATCGAAAAGCTCGGTTTTCGGCTTAGTAATAAGATACGGTTTATAAATGAGACGTTCAAAAAATTTTTTGTCACAGCTAACTGTATATGACAAAAGCTTATTTTTGTCAAAAACTTTTTTCATACATTCAGCGGTAACATAGCAGTCGGCAAGAGCACGATGAAGCTTTTGAGTATCAACCTCAACGCCGAGTAATTCAGCGCATTTTGCAAGTGAAATTTGGTTGTTGTCCTCTTTTTCAACAAAAGCCATACAATACTTTTGTGCATCACAGTATTTAGTTATAAATCCGATTTCAGTGGACATACAAATAAGCTGATGATTTTCCGCAAGAACATATAAATCGGAATTACTCCATGTCAAAAAAACGCTTTCTTCCTTACCGCTCCATCTTGCAAAATCCTTTATTGCCTGTGTAAAAGCTATGCCGTTTTGAGTAAGCTGCTCGTTAGTAATATTGGTTAAGTTTTTACACCTTGATGAAAGCTTTTTCGTAATTTTTGGCTTTATTAGCTGCTTAAATGTATCAACTACCTCAAATCTATCATTAAGCTTTATTGCACCGATTTCTATAATCTCGTTCATAAAGCCCTTTTTGGCATAGCTGTAAGCATTATTCCATTCTAAATCAAAAATTATATAATTCAAATTTTAACCTCTTATCACAGAAAAAACAGCCTTGCATAACGCAAGGCTGTTACTTTATTGTTATACAAAAAGAAATACCAAAAATGCAGCCAAAACAAGTATAAAGAATACTACAATAAACCATTTAGTAATTCTTTCAAGCTTCTTTTCATTTGTCATACCCTTTGATTTTCCGGCAAAAGAGTCTGTATTTCCTCCGATTACACCCGAAAGATTTGAAGATCTGCCCTCTTGCATAAGAACAATAACAGTAATAACAATAGATGCAACGATAAGCACGCCGCCGAATAAGTAATGATACCAGAGCATATTATTCCCTCCACATAAATTTAGACTACTGCATTATATCACACATAATAATATATTGCAAGACTTTTTTTGAGTAAGTATATTTTTGGTATATTTTAGAATTAAAGTAGCTTTTCAAGACCGCTTTGGCTATACTTCTCGCCGTTTCTCTTCTTTTCAAGCTGAGATATAAGAAGCTCAACATTCTTTCTTGTCATAGGATAGAATATCAGTGCAATAATACAAACGCCTATCGCAATAGCAGGAAATACAGTAGAAATATTTTCCATTCCGCCGATTATATGGGCGTCCTCTACTCTTACCATAAGTGATTCCTTTCCGGCAATATCCTGCGAAGAATCGTAACCGTAAAGCGACAATAACTGTCCCGCCATAAGAATACCGAAAGCCGAGCCGAATTTTTGAACAAGCTGAGGAAGTGCCGTAACAATAGCCTCGTGTCTCTCACCCGACTTAAACTCATCAAGCTCTACCAAATCATAGCTCATAGAATAGAACAACGTCCAAAAAGTACCTACCCCAATTCCAAGTAACACGGCAACAACAACCGCCATTATATGAAATCCTCCGACGGTTTTATCAAGACCTATAATTTTGCAGATAACAAGTCCGACAAGAGTTGCGCTTAAAAACGTCAAGCACGCAAATCTTCTGTCCTTCTTTATTGCAACCTTTTCAACGACAGGTACAACAATTACCATTGAAATAACAAGCGAAATAATTACGTAAACAATTCCCGTATCATATTCCATACCGACGCAATCAACGACCATATAAGTCAGATTTGACTGAATCATTGATGAGCCTGTCAGGAAAAAGAATACGAAAACAAGAAAAATCTTTGCCGCTCTTGAACTGAAAACAGTGAAAAACGCCTTAAACGTATCCCTTAAAGTAATATGAGTGTTACCCTGAGCAACAGGCTTCGGATTGTATACTCCTTTTAATGACTTAATACAGATAAATCCGAAAATTAAAGCCATTACACTTATTAGTGCAGCAATAACAGCATACGAATTGCTTGCATATTTTTCGGTTAAAAGTATTGCCACTGTTGGTACAAGCGCAGGTAAAATGTTACCTAAGCCTACTGCAATACCATTTACAAGAGAAGCAGCAGAACGGATACTTGTTCGTTCGTCATAGTCTTCGGTAAGCTCGGGAACGATTGCATAGTAAGGTATTGTGTACATCGTGTAGAATACCCAAATGCACATTGAAATTAATGTATAAAGCAAAACCTTTGCCAGCTGAGTTGATAATCCGGCGCCGATTGACGTCCAAGCCAAAATGAAAACCAAGCCGAGAGGAACAAGTGAAAGCTTCATAATTTTTCGCTTATCCACGCCTCCCCTATCGGTATAATTTCCGATAATTGGGTCTGTTACGGCATCCCAAGCGATTGAAATAAAAATTACAATAGCACTGTATTTCGGAGATATGCCGACAATTTCGTTGAGAAACGTAAGATAATATGTATAAAACATATTATAAACAAGCGATTCAACGAAAATACCAAAGGCATAGCCCGTCTTTTTTCTTTTAGTCAAAACCTGCGACATAGTATCACCTCACGAATATCAAAAGCTTATTTGAGCCGCATTGTCACCGGCACCGGGCAATGCACCTGCGGCAGGAAGGTTTTTAGTTCTGAATCTCCACGCTTTTTCAAACTCGCCCTCAACATAAGGATGCATAGACTCAACCTTATGATTCTTCTTTTGGGTCATAACACAAACACCGATAGTATCTTTTGATGTTTTCGGAGTTAACGCTCCCGTATTCAATATCAACATTCTGCCCGAACTTGAGCATAAAACATATTCTGCGTCCTGCTCAATATATTCGCAGCATGCAAGCGGTGATTTGAGCGAATAAGCCTTTAATAGCTTCTTTCTGTTAGTCTTTGTTTGATAAGCGGTAATATCAACCTTTGCGACCTTTCCGTTTTCAAATACAAAAAGCATATAGCCGACGTATTCGTGAACAACGCAAATGTATACTACCTTTTCGTCCTGCTCCATTTCGAGCTTAACAGGAACATAAGCGCCAAGCTGTGAAGCCTTGCCGTCGGGGAAATCATCAACCTTTGCCTTATATACCTGTCCCTTATCGGTAAATACAAGAAGCTCATCCTTGTTAGAGCACTCAAAGGTTTTATCAACCTCGTCGCCCTCTTTTACTTTTTGTTCGCCCGACATACGAAGATTTGCGGTGCGAATTTTGTTGAGATAACCTTCTTTTGTAATAAACAAAGTAACGGGATAGTCGGGAATTTCGGCTTCAACGGTTGTATCAAATTCATCAACCTCATAAAGAATTGGAGATTTTCTTTCGCCCGAATACTTATCTTTAACCTCATTAAGTTCTTTTATGATTATTTTCTTCTGCTTATTCTTACTGTCAAGAATACCTTGCAATTCTTCAATATCCCTGATTAAATCCTCAATATCCTTTGTACGCTTGAGAATATATTCACGGTTAAGATGACGAAGCTTTATTTCAGCAACATATTCGGCCTGTACCTTATCAATTCCGAAGCCTATCATCAAATTGGGAACAACGTCACTTTCAGCTTCTGTATTGCGAATAATCTTAATTGCCTTATCAATGTCGAGCAATATTTTTTCAAGACCTTGTAACAGGTGAAGCTTTTCCTGTTTTTTGCCGAGAGTGAACTGTGTTCTACGTCTAATACATTCGAGCCTGAAATCAATCCACTCAAGAAGAATATCTCTGACTCCCAAAACTCTTGGATATCCCTTAATCAAAACATTAAAATTACAAGCAAACGAATCTTCAAGCGGTGTCATTTTGTAAAGCTTCGTCATAAGTGCGTCGGGGTCAACGCCACGCTTCAAATCAAGAGTAATACGAAGACCTTTCAAATCGGTTTCGTCACGGAGGTCGGAAAGTTCCTTGATTTTATTTGTTTTAACAAGCTCAACAATCTTGTCGATAATCGCTTCGCAGGTAGTTGTTGGCGGAATTTCCGTCACATCTATACAGTTATAAGCCTTATCATAGGTATACTTTGCTCTAACCTTAACCGAGCCACGACCTGTTTTATAAATTCTGTCAAGCTCGTCCTTATCATAAACAACGTAGCCGCCTCCTACAAAATCGGGAGCAGGCAGAGTTTCGGCAATATCGTGGTCGGGATTTTTTATAAGCGCAACAGTTGTGTCGCAAATTTCTCCCAAATTAAACGAAACGATAGAAGAAGCCATGCCAACGGCAATGCCTGTCGTAACATTACAGAGAATTGACGGAAAAGTTACAGGCAAAAGAGTCGGCTCTTTCATTGTATTGTCGTAGTTGTCAACAAAATCAACCGTATCTTTATTGATATCCTCAAAAAGTTCCTTTGAAATAGGTGCTAACTTTGCTTCGGTATAACGTGAAGCGGCATACATCATATTTTTGCTGTACGCCTTACCGAAATTACCCTTTGATTCAACAAACGGATAAAGCAAGCTTTCGTTACCTCTTGCAAGCCTTATCATCGTTTCGTATATGGAAGCGTCGCCGTGAGGATTAAGCTGCATTGTTCTTCCGACAATGTTTGCACTTTTAACAGTACCGCCCTGAAGCAAGCCCATATTATACATTGTATAAAGAAGCTTTCTGTGAGACGGCTTAAAGCCGTCAATTTC
>CAMFQI010000129.1 GCA_945980015.1 uncultured Eubacterium sp.
AAATTATGGCAAATCTTGATAATGATATTGAACAAATCCTTGTTGATGCAAGGCAGCTTGACGAGATAAACAAGCGTCTCGGCGAGCAGATTACAAAGGATTTTGCAGACAAAAATCTGCTTGTAGTCGGTATTCTCAAAGGCTCGCTGTATTTTATGGCAGACCTTACACGCAATATCGACCTACCGCTCAAGCTCGATTTTCTTGCGGTTTCGAGCTACGGCTCGTCAACTCGCTCGTCGGGTAGCGTAAAAATTATTAAAGATATTGATATTGACCTTGCGGGATATGACGTTTTGCTTGTTGAAGATATTCTTGATAGCGGCAGAACGCTCGATTATGTCAGCAAAATGCTTTCGGCAAGGGGCGCAAACAGTATATCAATCGTAACGCTTCTTGATAAGCCCGAGCGCAGAGTGGTTGACTTAAAGCCAGATTATGTAGGCGCAGACGTGCCGGATGAATTTGTTGTCGGCTACGGTCTCGACTACGACCAGCAGTACAGAAATTTGCCGTATATCGGCGCGCTCAAAAGAAGCATTTACGAATAATTTACAATCCTTATAATCAATTATTACAACAATGTACAACTAGTCCCTAGTTGTACATTTTTAGGAGATGGGTATTTATGTATGACATTGCGATTGTCGGCAGCGGACCGGCAGGTATTTCGGCGGCTGTTAATGCAAAAATCCGAAACAAAAGCGTTATTGTTTTCGGCAATGACGAGCTTTCGCACAAGGTCGAAATATCAAGACAAATCAATAATTATATCGGCTTTGCGAACGTTACGGGACCCGAGCTTAACGACGCATTTCGCAAGCACCTTAAAGACCTTGAAATAGAAATCACTCCCAAAAAAATTACGGGAGTGTACAAAATGAAGGACAAATTTACTCTGCTTGCAAACAGGGAAAGCTTTGATGCAAAATGTGTTATTCTTGCGCTCGGCTCGGAAACGGTAAAGCCGATAACAAATGAGCGTGAGCTTCTCGGCAGGGGCGTGAGCTACTGCGCAACGTGTGACGGAATGTTTTACAAGGGACGCAGTATAGCCGTTTTCTGCGACAACGAAAATATGCTTGACGAGGTTGAATATCTTTCGCAAATTGCAAAAAAGGTATATCTTTTTGCACCGTTTGATGTTAAGACTTCGGTGGAAAATGTGGAAATTCTGCCGTCAAAAATCACGGAAATTATCGGAGAAAGCAAGGTTGAAGCCGTCACACTCAAGGACGGCAGACGTATTGAAGTTGACGGCGTATTCTTCTTGAAGCAGGCTGTGTCGGCCGATGTTTTGCTTTTCGGTCTGAAAACCGAAAACGGCTTGATTACGGTTGACAGAAATATGAAAACGAATATAGACGGCTGCTTTGCCGCAGGCGACTGCACCGGCACGCCGTACCAAATAGCCAAGGCAGTCGGCGAAGGCAACATCGCCGCACACTCAGCGTTTGAATACCTCGCAAAATAAAAAGTAAGAGGTTTGATTGATTGAGAAGCCTCTGACATAGGCTAAATTGTAATCAAAAAACCTCTTCTCTTCACTTTTCAATCTTAATTCTTCACTCAAAAAAAGCTCCCAATCGGGAGCTTTTTTTACTGCATCGTCGTTTAATTTTCCTCTTGCTGTGTTGTCTCCTCGACAGGAAGAGTTGTTACCTCGCCATAGTGATTATTGATAATCGTTGCCGAAACAGGTCCATAGCCCTGCGAGAAGAAGCCTGTTTCTCTGCACTTGAGAACGTCAACTCTTGTTCTTGCAAGCGTAATACTGCTTTGAGCATAAAGTCTCATCTGCAAATTATATGCGTCCTGCGGAAAATCGGACTTCCAACACCACGCGCCGTAGTAATTTCCGCCGGCACCTCTTTCGTTAATCCTCGAATTAGGCACGGTGTTCATCACAATGTCAAAGTTCATCCAACCTTCCGACAGCGCATATTTTGCAACCTTGACGAGCATATCACGGCTCATATCGGTTTTGATATACGGTGTGAGGTTGTTGAGCATTTTAAGAAGCGTAATATTTGAAACGCCCTTTAATCCCTTAAAAATTTGATTAAGGCATTTCTTTTGTCGGTCGGCACGTGCATTGTCGCTGTCGAGATGACGTATACGGCAGTAAGCAAGCGCCTGCTCGCCCGTAAGCTTCATAACGCCGCTGTCACCCTCAAAGGTTTTGTCTATCCAAACGCCGTCATAGGTAAGCTGGTCGTTATTAATTTCGTTTATTTCAGCCTTGGTAATTTCAATTTCAACACCGCCGAGTGCGTCAATAATCGTCTTGAAGCTCTCAAAGTCAACGGTTACGTAATTATCAATCTTTATCTTATAAAGATGCTCAACGGCATTAATGTATGTTTTTATGTCGCCGCTTGACTTTGCGCCGTTAATCTTGCCGAACTGACCTGTTTGCTCGTTGCCTATCTCGGTTTCCCAATAAGCATAGGTATCTCTTAAAACAGAGGTCAGCGTAATCTTTCTCGTCTTAATGTTGACCGAGCAGATTATTGCCGAATCGGCACGACTTTCTTCATCAGGGTCGTAGCCGTCCTCACCGACAAGTAAAATATTGAGCACGTGGCTTGCAGAACACGGCGAGCCGTTGTAGTACCACTGCTTAATCATATCCTTTAAGGAGCTGATTTGACTTGCGTCTGTTTCGTCAATCGGGTCAAAGCTGAGTATACCCGCTTCCATACCCGTCCAAGCCTCTTCTGTCTGCTCACTTGAAGAACTATCGGGCGCAATCCTGTCCAAAATCTCGTCGATATAGAGATAACCTCCGACACCTGCCGCAATCAAAACCGCAAGCAGTATACAAAGAATAATGACGAAAGCCTTTTTGCCCTTCTTCATTTTCTTTTTTTCTTTCTTCGGCTCGTCCTGAACGCCGTCCTGCTGTGTGATTGTCTGAACACTCTGCTGTGAAATTTTATTAAGGTCAACAAAGCCGTCTTTTTCGTCTTCGTCCTGTGCGTTGTGTTCAACGACCTTTTCTTCGACCTGAGCCTCCTGCGACTGTTCAGCCTCTTGCTCCTGAGCTATAGACTGCTCGTCCTTTTCAAGAGCGACATCTTCCGCCTTTTCTTCGTCCTCACCGTCCTCGCCTTTTTCGGATTCCTCAACAATAACAGAGAACTCCTGCGGTTTATCGGCGGTCTGTTCCTCAGTCTCTTGAGCCGTGCTTTCCTGCTTTTCAAGAAGCGAGCGTTCGTTTTCCTCCCGCCTTTTTTTGACCTCGGAAAGAATATCGTCTATGTTATATTCCTTTGCCATATTATCTGCTCCTCTTTTCGTCGGTTGTCATCACAAATTATTCCTCTGTCGGTAATTGCTCGACGTCGTTGCCCTCGTCAGCATCGGCTGTGTCCTCAATAGGAGTAATAGCCTCCTCGTCTGCGGCTCTTTCGACTATTCCGAGAGTGGCAACCTTTTCGCCCGACTTAACGGTCATAACCTTAACACCCTTACCGCCACGCTTAATGACTGAAATTTGGTCGGCGTGAGTACGAATTACGATACCGTCCGAGCTAATCATAATTACGTCATTATCCATTGTTACAGGAGCAATCATTGCAACCTTGCCGTACTTATCGGTGTAGTAGTTAATAATACCCTTACCGGCTCTGCCCTGTAATCTGTAATCCTCGAATTCACTGAGTCTTCCGTAGCCTGTTTCGGTTACGGTAAGCAGCTTCATATTTTCAACCGCAACTGCGAAGCCGACTACATAGTCGCCCTCGGCAAGCTGAATAGCCTTAACGCCTCTTGCCGTTCTGCCGATAAGTCTTGCGTCGTTTTCGTCAAAGCAGATTGACATACCGTCGTGAGTTGCAACAATGAGCTTTCTCTCGCCGTCGGTAATTTCTACCCAGCAAAGCTCGTCGCCCTCGTCAAGATTAATTGCGATAATACCTGTTTTTCTGATATGGTCATACTGACTGAGTGCGGTACGCTTGATGATACCGTTTCTCGTTACCATACACAGATACTCACGCTCCTGCTCGCTCGGTACCTTTACCATTGCGGTAACTCGTTCCTCCTGCTCAATTTGAAGCAGGTTAATAACGTTTATGCCCTTGCTTGCACGGGAAGCCTCGGGTATTTGATATCCCTTAAGCTTAAACACCTTGCCCATATTAGTGAAAATCAGCACTTCGTCGTGAGTTGAGCAGGTGAACATATTTTTGGCAACGTCCTCTTCTCTGCGGGTCATACCCATAATTCCCTTGCCGCCTCTGTTTTGAGCCTTGTAGGTGTCAACCGTCTGGCGCTTGATGTAGCCTCTTTCGGTGAGAGTGAGTATGCAATCCTCAACAGGAATGAGGTCCTCGTCCTCAACGTCGCCTGTATAAGCGGAGATTTCGGTTCTTCTCTCGTCGCCGTACTTGTCGGCAACCTCGTTAATCTCATGCTTGATGATTTCCAAAACTCTCTGCTCGTTTGTGAGAATATCGTTATAATCATTGATTTTTTGACGAAGCTCGTCGAGTTCGTTAATAATCTTTTCAATCTCAAGACCTGCAAGCTGTCCCAAACGGTAAGCAACGATTGCTGCCGCCTGCGGCTCATCAAAGCCGAATTTGTCCATAATTGCCTGCTTTGCTTCACTCTGTCCGCCACGACACGCACGAATGGTTGCAATAACCTCGTCAACTACGTCAATAGCCTTAACAAGACCGTCCAAAATATGCGCTCTTTCCTCGGCTTTTTTGAGATAAAAACGTGTTCTGCGAGTGATAATTTCCTTTTGGAACGCAATGTATTTTTCAAGTATTTGCTTTAATGTCAGTATTAC
>CAMFQI010000130.1 GCA_945980015.1 uncultured Eubacterium sp.
ACACCTAAGCCTTCGTCGGCAGCGTCAGATGTGTATAAGAGACAGGGTGAGGTTAGCGCCGATATGCTTAAGGAGCTTGGCGTAGAGTATGTTGTAATCGGTCATAGCGAGAGAAGACAGTATTTCGGCGAGACAGACCAAACTGTTAACCTTCGTACGCTCAAGGCTCTCGAAAAGGGCTTGAAGCCTATCGTTTGCGTTGGTGAAACACTTGAACAAAGAGAGCTCGGTTATACAGAAACTCTCTTGAAGTATCAAACAAAGATGGCACTTACAAACGTTACTGCCGAGCAGGTTAAGGACGTTGTTATCGCATACGAGCCTGTTTGGGCTATCGGTACAGGCGTTACCGCTACTGCCGACCAGGCTGACGAGGGCAACGGCTTCGTTCGTCAGGCTATCGCAGAAGCATACGGTGAGGATGTTGCACAGGCTGTAACTATTCAGTATGGCGGCTCTATGAACGCAGGAAATGCCGACGAGCTTACATCAAAGGAAAATGTTGACGGCGGTCTTATCGGCGGTGCTTCGTTAAAGGCAAACGATTTTTCAGTAATCGTAAAGGCTGCTTCAAAATAATAAATATGGGCAGGGGATATACCCTGCCTGTTTTTCGGTATAACAAAGGAGACAGAAAATGAAAAAGACTAATGTACTTTGCATAATGGACGGCTTCGGTCATAATCCGAGCGACTACGGAAATGCCGTTGCCGCCGCTAAAAAGCCAAATCTTGATATGCTTATGGAAAAATATCCGTATACCTATATCGGCGCTTCGGGGCTTAATGTAGGTCTTCCCGACGGTCAAATGGGTAACTCCGAGGTAGGTCATACAAATATGGGAGCAGGCAGAGTAGTTTATCAGGAGCTTACAAGAATAACAAAATCTATAGAGGACGGCGACTTTTTTGAAAACGAAGCTCTCGTTAACGCCGTTAAAAAATCTGTTGAAGCAGGCAAGTCGCTTCATCTTATGGGACTTATGTCCGACGGCGGCGTTCATTCTCACAACAGCCACATTTTTGCTCTCGTTGAGCTTGCAAAGAGACTCGGACAGGATAAGGTTTATCTTCATTGCATTATGGATGGTAGAGACGTTCCTCCTACCTCGGGTAAGGATTTCGTTGCCGAGGCTATTGAAAAAATGAATGAAATCGGCGTAGGTAAGGTTGCAACAGTTGTCGGCAGATACTACGCTATGGATAGAGATAATAACTGGGACAGAGTTCAAAAGGCGTATAATGCTTTTGTATTCGGCGAGGGTATTCAAAATACAAATCCTGTTGACGCTATCGAAAAATCTTACGAAACCGTTGATGGTGACGGTAAGAATTTGACCGACGAGTTTATTTTACCTACTGTTACTCTTGAAAACGAGGGCAGAATTGGTGAGGGCGACAGCGTTGTATTCTTCAATTTCCGTCCCGACAGAGCAAGAGAGATTACCCGTACCTTTGTAGACGAGGACTTCACAGGCTTTGAGCGTAATTTCTTTAAGACGAATTACGTTTGTATGACACAATATGATGCAACTATGCCGAATGTTGACGTTGCTTTCAAGCCGCAGTCACTAAAAAATACATTCGGTGAATATCTTGCTTCTCTTAATATGACTCAGCTTCGTATTGCAGAAACAGAGAAGTATGCTCACGTTACCTTCTTCTTTAACGGCGGTGTTGAAGCGGTAAACGAGGGTGAGGATAGAATCCTTATTCCGTCACCAAAGGTTGCAACCTATGATTTGCAACCTGAAATGTCGGCTTACCTCGTTTCCGAAAAGCTCAATGAGGCAGTTCGTTCAGGCAAGTATGACGTTGTTATCGTAAACTTTGCAAACTGCGATATGGTAGGCCACACAGGTGTGTTTGATGCGGCAGTAAAGGCAGTTGAAGCAGTTGACGAATGTGTCGGCTCACTCTATGAGGCTGTTATGGATAATGGCGGTACACTCTTTATTACGGCAGACCACGGCAATGCCGATAAGATGAAAGAGCCTGACGGCTCCGCATTTACCGCTCATACAACCTTTGAGGTTCCTTTTATCGTTTGCAATTGCGGTGATGTTAAGCTTCGTGAGGGTGGAAAACTTTGCGATATCGTTCCGACTATGCTTAAGGTTATGAATATTGCACAACCTGAGGAAATGACAGGTACAAGCATTATTAAGTAATTTTGCATAATCTTTTCGGCAGAGAATTAGTGAATGTTCACATATTCTCTGCCTTTGTTATTTTTTGCTTGAAAAGGGCATTAATATGGTGTAAAATGTAAAGAAAAAGGAGTGTTTCCAAATGGCAAATATCTATACTATTACATATCCTAAAAACGAAAACGTCTTTATTCACGTTATGGCGGGACATTTCATTTCTGCAAACAATCATATTAATTACTACGTCGGAACGTCCGATATTAAGCATAACCTTAATGTTTCTACTCAGGCGGCTAAGCTGATGGCAGAGTATTACAGTACAAATGGAATTGACGTTGATACCGTGCTTTGTCTATATGAAACGCAGGCACTCGGCGCATATCTAGCACAGGAGCTTTCCAATTCTACTATGATGGCTCCGAATCCCGACCAAACCGTATTTGTTGTAGGAAGTGAATATGATGCGGCAGGCAATCTCATTTTCCGTGATAATCTTCGCCGTATGATTTACGGAAAGAATGTTGTTGTGCTCATTTCGTGTATAACTTCGGGAAGAACTGTTGAAAGAGCTATTGAGAGCGTTAGATACTACGGCGGCAAGGTTGCCGGAATTTCAAGCGTGTTCTCAATGCAAAGCAAGATTTCCGGCGTACCGGTAAGCTCGTTGTTCACTACAGATGATATTCCGGGATATATTTCCTATCCGTCCCACGATTGTCCTCTTTGTCAAAAGGGCGTGCCTGTTGACGCAATTTCAAACGGATACGGATATTCAAAAATATAACACTTGACAAATTATTTTGATTTGTTATAATATACTTACTGAAAATTTAACAGTACCCTTAAAAACGGTGATGCAGAAAAAGATTTTTTGTGCCAGCTTACAGAGAGTCGGTGGATGGTGTGAATCGATGGACGGCAAAGAATGTATAACTCACTGCGGAGTCGCTGTGCTGAATAGAAATTAATAGGTGCAGCCGTTTAACCTCGTTATCGGTTGAGGCATTGTTTGATGCTAAAGGGCAGTTGATAACTGCTGAAATAGGGTGGTACCGCGTATTTTACGCCCCTATACTTCGTGTGTAGGGGATTTTTTATACCTACACTTTGCTCTAATGACATATCTTATACGACTACAATAGGATATCAGGAGAAAAATAGTGTAGTCAGAAAGGTTATGGAAATTATTATGAATCAAGGATTTAGAAAGTATGTTGCGTTCAAGCCAATAGACATTAAGGACAGAACTTGGCCTGACAACCAAATTACAAAGGCGCCGATTTGGTGCTCGGTTGATATGAGGGACGGTAATCAGTCGATTGTTGACCCGATGAATCTTCAGGAAAAGCTTGAATTTTTCAAGACGCTTTTGGATGTCGGCTTTAAGGAAATAGAGGTAGGCTTTCCGTCTGCTTCCGATACCGATTATGAAATTTTGAGAACTCTCATTGAGGGCGGCTACATTCCCGACGATGTAACCATTCAGGTTCTCGTTCAGGCAAGAGAGCACCTTATCAGAAAGACCTTTGAGGCTATCGAGGGTGCAAAAAATGTTATTGTTCATTTCTATAACTCAACCTCAACGCTTCAAAGAAAGGTCGTTTTCAAGACCGATATGCAGGGCGTAATTGATATTGCCGTAAAGGGTGCCGAGCTTATTTACGAGCTCACCGAGGAGGAAAAGAAGACTCATCCCGAGATGAATATAAGATTTGAGTATTCGCCCGAATCCTTCTCTCAAACCGAGGTTGACAATTCTGTTGAAATCTGCCGTCATGTTATGCAAGCGCTTCATATAACAAAGGAAAATCCGATAATCTTGAATTTGCCCAATACAGTTGAGTGTGCTTCTCCGAACTATTATGCAGATCAGGTTGAGTATTTCTGCCGTCATCTTCCAAACCGTGACGCTGCAATTATTTCACTTCATCCGCATAACGATAGAGGTGAGGGCGTTGCCGCAACAGAGCTTGGCTTGATGGCAGGCGCAGACAGAGTTGAGGGTACGCTTTTCGGCAACGGCGAGAGAACGGGCAATGTTGACATTATTACCGTTGCTATGAATATGTGGACGCAGGGTATTGATCCCGAGCTTGATTTCCACGAGCTGAAAAAGATTCGCGAGGTTTACGAGCGTTGCACAAAAATGAAAGTTCCTCCTCGTTGGCCGTATGCAGGTGAGCTTGTGTTTACTGCCTTTTCAGGCTCTCACCAAGACGCTATAAACAAGGGCAAGATGTATATGGAGGAAAGCCATACAGACCTTTGGGAAGTGCCGTATTTACCTATTGACCCTGCTGATGTGGGCAGAGAATACGAGCCTATTATTCGTATTAACTCACAGTCGGGAAAGGGCGGAACTGCGTTTATTCTTGCAAATAATTACGGTATTAAGATGCCAAAGGCAATGCACCCCGAATTCGGCGCAGTTGTTCAAAAGTTCTGTGACGAGAAGGGTAGAGAGATTACTCCCGACGAAGTGTTCGACCTCTTCCAAAAGGAATACAGAAATGTAAACGGCCCTTACAGACTTGCAAATTATAAAATCAGCGAAGAGAAGAATGAAGAGGACTATCT
>CAMFQI010000131.1 GCA_945980015.1 uncultured Eubacterium sp.
GTAAGGTAAAACGGCATAGCCCCGAAAACAGAGAGTACTATCCAGCTAAGCGCAGTTGCAACGCATCCCTCCTTGAGATAAAACACGTTGTTCTTCGCTTTTTTCAGCCCTATGAGTAATCCCAAAAGCAGAGTTACACCTGCACAAAAAAGATAGGTTATTCCCTGCTTTTCGCCGTAATAAAGCGCAACAAGGCACGGAAGAAGCAAAAGCGCTCCCTCCAAGAGCAAAACATATCCTAAAATCTTTCTTATAATAGAACCGTTCATATACTAACCTACGCTAAAATATTGATGATATCGTTAAAGCCTGTGTGAGTAGATACAATCATAACATTGTCTCCGGGCAAAATACAATCCTGACCTGACGGAATAATAATCTTACCTCTGCGTGAAATAAAACAAATCAAAAGGTCGCTTTTCAGCTTCAGCTCACTCAGGGGAACATCAGTCACTCTTGAAGGCTTATCAACCTTAAATTCAACTGCTTCAACCCTATTATCGAACATATGATAAAGCGTTTCAACGTTGCTTCCCATAGACGCTTTCTTTGCTCTGACATAAGCTATAATTGCTTCCGAGGTAATATATCTTGGATAAACGACAGAGCCTAAATCAAGGTTATTAATAGCCTGCTTAAATGCGATACGGTTTATCTTTGTTACAAGCTTTGCGTCGGAATTTTGCTTTGCGTTGAGTGCAAGCAGGATATTTTCCTCATCCGAGCTTGTAATCGGCACAAACGCCTCGCAGGTTAAGAGTCCCTCTTCAATAAGTAAATCCTCGTCGGTGCCGTTTCCGTTTATAACTACCGCTTTCGGGATAGCGGCGGAAATCTCCTCACAGCGAGCCTTATCCTTTTCGATAAGCTTTACGCTGATACCGTTTGCGGTAAGCATTTTTGCAAGATAAAAGCCTGCGTCGTTTCCGCCGATAATCATAGCGTTGCTTACCTTATTAGACTTAAAGCCGATGAACTTCAAAAACTCCCCTACTCTTTTTGACGGAGCAACAAAGGAAATCACGTCGCCGCTTTTAAGCTCAAAATCACCGCTCGGAATATAGATATTGTTGTTTCGTTCAACGGCACAAATAAGCACACTGTCGGTAACGGCGCCTATCTGCTTTACCGTTTTTGAATCAAGAGTATTGCCCTTCGGAATACGGATTTTTACAAGCTCCGCCTTACCGTGGGCAAACGAGGTTACTTCAAGTGCGGTAGGCAGGCACAAAACTCTGCTCATTTCCCTAGCCGCTTCATATTCCGGATTAATAATCATCGCAAGACCGAGCTTTTCCTTAATATAATCAATCTCGTGGGAATAAGCCGGCTTAGATACCTTGGCAATAGCGGCGCAGTCGGTTACACGGGAGGCAACGGTACAGCAAAGAAGATTAAGCTCGTCCGAATCGGTTACGGCAATAATCAGGTCTGCATCCTTTATTCCCGCCTCACGCTGAACATTAAACGACGCACCGTTACCTACAATACCCAAAACGTCAAACTGATTGGTTATATCGGCAATTCGCTCACTTCCGGTATCAATAACGGTTATGTCGTGGTTTTCCTTTGAAAGCTGTTCAACGAGCGTTCTGCCGACGGTTCCGCAGCCGACTATAATAATATTCAAGCCCGATTTCATATTTAGCTTATCGGTAATACTTTTCTTTGAAAAGAGCATACAATCAGCCCACCTTTTTGTCAGTTATTTTGAGGTCGTTGAACCGAAGCCGCCGTCACGCACACCGTCGGCCGAGTCGTCAACTGTTATGCCGAACTGCGTAAAAATACCCTGCGCAAATCCGTCGCCTGCATTTACGCAAACGCTGTGACCGTCGTCATGAGCGGTACACGACAGCTTTATCATAATATGTCCCTCGTTTGAGGAATTATAGTAGTCTGCGTCAATTATTCCGACGGTATTGTCAAGTCCTATTCTATGCTTAAAGCCGAGGCCGGAGCGAGGGAAAATGCTCAGCACCCAGCCGTCATTGATTTTTGAACGAATACCTGTCGGAATGAGAACGCTTCTGCCCTTTTCAAAGGTTACGTCACTCGGCGCAAAAAAGTCGTAGCCTGCCGAACCCGAGGTCGCTCTGAACGGCAGCTTGATATTATCGTATATTTCTTTTACATTCGTAGTATCGGGAAAGCATTTGAGCCAATCCTTTTCAAACTGCTCAAAGCTCACCTTTTCAAACTTTGCAATTCTTTGCATATTCTACCTCACCACATAGGATTGTCAACATTCGGGCAATCCTTATTTTTCAGTCTTGCTCTGACCTCAACGAAGCAGCCGCACTTTCGACACATACCGGAAATGAGAAAGTCGCATTGCTTACAAAACGCTATTCGGCGTTCATATTCGCACTCGCTCACCGTTTCGTTTTTGTCAAGCGTGGCAACATATTTCATAATCTCATCATACGTTACCTTTTCGCCTGCTTCGTACAAGAGGCACTTTTTACAATTCGATTTCATTATTTATTGATGACGAATTTTACAACCGAGCACGCAGGAATATCGGCAACGAAGCCATCCTTAAGCTTTCTAAAGCCTGTAAACTCCTTGATATATACATTTTCCTCGCAGTCAAAGTCGTTCTTTTCGTGACATTCGCCTGTAATGATTTCGGCGGTAATGCTTTCAACCTTTGTGTCTGCAATCTGGCACTTAATTTTTGCGGCTTTTGTTGAGGAGGTATTTGTTACGGTTGAATAAATTACGCCGTTTTCATCAACGCTTGCAGACTCGACGAGCTGCGGAAAATCGCCGTTGTCGTTCTTCGAGTGAATATTCTCGGTTGTGATATATGAGCCGAGAAGAGTATTCTCCTGATGCTCCTTATACATCTTGAAGACATAGTAGGTCGGAGTTTTAACCATTTTCTCGCCTTCTGTAAGAATTACAGATTGAAGCACGTTTACGGTCTGTGCAATATTTGCCATCATAATTCTGTCGGCGTGCTTATTGAAAATATTGAGCGTCAAGCCGGCAACTATTGCGTCACGCATTGTATTTTGCTGATACAAAAATCCCGGATTTGTACCCGGCTCAACATCATACCATGTTCCCCACTCGTCAATTATAAGCTTTGTGTGGCAATGAGGATTTACGCTTTGCATAACGGCAAGATGATTTTCAACAAGCTCTTTCATAAAGTATGCACGGCTAATGGTTGAGTTATATTCGTCTTTGTCAAACTCGGTAGCGGAGCCCTTATGACCCCAATCACCTGTCGGAAGCGTATAGTAATGAAGCGAGATACCGTCAGCCTGTCCGCCAACCTTTTCCATAACCTTCTTTGTCCAGTTATAGTCCTTTGCATTCGGACCGCAGGCAATTCTCTTTATGTGCTTATTGCCCATATAATCACGGCAGTATGTATTATATCTTCTGTAAAGGTCGGCATAGTATTCCGGGTGCATATTTCCGCCACAACCCCAGCTTTCGTTACCTACGCCGAAATAAGTCAAATCAAATGGTTTTTCTCTACCGTTAGTCTTACGAAGCTCAGCCATGGGAGATACTCCGTCGAAGGTCATATATTCAACCCATTCGCTCATTTCCTGAACAGTACCCGAGCCTACATTACCGTTTACATAGGCATCGCATCCAAGCTGTTCGCAAAGCTCGAAAAACTCGTTTGTTCCAAAAGAATTATCCTCGACAACGCCGCCCCAATGAGTATTTATCATCTTCTTGCGCTTCGACTTGTCGCCGATACCGTCCTTCCAATGGTATTCGTCGGCAAAGCAACCGCCCGGCCAACGCAAAACAGGAAGTCCCATTTCCTTAAGAGCCTCAACAACATCGCATCTCATTCCGTTTTTGTTCGGGATCTTTGAGTTCTCGCCGACATAAAGTCCCTCATAAACGCATCTGCCGAGATGCTCGGAAAAGTTGCCGTAGATGTCCTTACTGATTTTTGCAATTTTTTCATTTGGGTTAATGAGATATTTTTCCATACTGTACCTCCGATGTATCTCACAAAATTTGACATTATTAAATTATCATAACAGAAAAATAATGTCAACAAATTGACATAAAATAATTTACAATTTATAATAAAAGCAGACTTTGTTGAAAGGAGACAGAACAAAATGGTTAATCTCAACATTGAAAAATGCGTAAATATACTCGAAAAAAAGGGAGCCGACGCTCTTATTCTTATGAACGAGGCAAATATGCACTACGTTTGCGGCTTTTCTCCAAGCGAGGGTATGGTAGTTATTTTTGCAAATTCAAGGGCATATCATCTTGTAGACAGCAGATACACCGAGCAAGCTGTTGCTCATTCAAAGGAAAGCGGGCTTGAGGTAATTGAGATAAGTCAAAGTATTTTTGCTCATCTATCACAGATTATCGGCGAAAACAACGCTCAGTGTATTGTTATTGAAAACAACACAATTTCACTCAGCGCATACAATTCTATCAAGAATGTGTGCGAGGGGTGTGTTATTATGAGCCTTGACGATATGCTAATGAGAGAGAGAAACAGAAAAACACCCGATGAAATAGTGATGATGAAAAAAGCAAATCAAATTGCGGAAAAATCTTTTTTGGAGCTTCTAAATCACGTTAAGCCGGGCAAGACCGAAAAGGAGCTTGCGGCGTATTTCGACTATCTTATGGCTCTCAACGGCTCCGACGGCGTTAGCTTTGATACTATACTGCTGACAGGGTCGCACACCTCTATGCCACACGGAGTACCGTCCGACAGA
>CAMFQI010000132.1 GCA_945980015.1 uncultured Eubacterium sp.
CTTCGTCGGCAGCGTCAGATGTGTATAAGAGACAGATTTACAATATATACATAGTCGTCAAAATACACTCCGATATCGACGCTCTTGAATATCTCGTCAAACTCCTCGGATATATATTTTACAAATTCTCTACCCTTTTCGCCTATAGTATTACGCCAAAGCATTTCCCGTTTATTATAGTCATAGATACCTGCGCCGTTGAGTACAATAGCAGGCTGATTAGGAGTTATTCTGTTATAATTTCTTTCAAGGCTTGACTGAAGTCTGCCGGAAGCAAGAGTAAAATTTCCGCCTCTTTCGGTAAATTCCTTAATGGCATTATAATTACGCTTTGGCAGGCGGCGAAGTTTATTGTTCAGCGTACCGTCTATATCCGATACAACAAGCCAATTTTCAAAGGTTCTTTCCATTTATCCTCCGTATTTGTTATCCAAATAATTCAAAAACGATATAAAATATTCGGGTAGCTCGCTTTCAAATTCCAAATATTCGTTTGTTATAGGGTGAACAAAGCCTATATGCTTTGCGTGAAGACATTGACCGTGCAGTCGTTCAATAACCTTTTTAGGTCCGTAAACACTGTCGCCGGCAACAGGGTGACCGATATATGCACAGTGCACTCTTATTTGATGAGTTCTGCCGGTTTCCAACGTACATCTCAAATGTGTAAATTCACCGTACCTTTTTATTACTTCAAAATGGGTTACGGCTTTTTTTGAATTTTTCGGAGTGACCGCCATTTTCTTTCTGTCACGGCTGTCTCGTCCGATAGGCTGACAAACGGTGAATTTGTCCTCCTTAATATTGCCGTAAACAACGGTTTCGTACGCTCTTGAAAAGCTATGCTCCTTTATCTGCTCAGCAAGTCCGATATGCGCTCTGTCACTTTTTGCAACAATGAGAAGTCCCGATGTGTCCTTATCGATTCTATGAACAATACCGGGTCGGATTACTCCGTTAATGCCCGACAGACTTTCTCCGCAATGATAAAGCAAAGCGTTAACAAGAGTGCCGTCAGGATTTCCGTTTGCCGGGTGAACAACCATACCCTTTGGCTTATTCACAACAAGCAGGTCGTTATCCTCGTAGACAATATCAAGCGCTATATCCTGTGCAACTGCCTCCAACGGCTTTGCATCGGGGACGAAAATTTCTACATTATCCCCTGCCTTGCACTTATAATTTTTTGCAACGCTTACGCCGTTAACAGCTGCATTTCCCTGTTCAATAAGTCTTTGAACTGCCGAACGGGTAAAACCTTGCAAGCTTTCGCACAACAGCTTATCAAGTCTTATACCGTTTTCAGTTGACACAAAATTAAAGGTTTCAGCCATTGCTTTGCTCCTTTGACCCCTTTGCGTCCTTGATAATATCAAAAACAAGATACAAAACGAGTGAAACGGCACCGCAGGTTACGGCGCAGTCGGCAATATTAAACACGGCAAAATCCACAAAGGTAGGCTCGATAAAATCAACAACATATCCCTGCATCACCCTGTCAACAAGATTACCTATTCCGCCGGACACAACAATGCCAAGGCTCCAATAAAGCCAAAGGCTTTTGCAACGGTTTGAGAGCATATAATAAAGCACACCGACGCACGCAACAACCGTAACAAGAATAAAAATCCACCTTGCACCGCTGAGCATAGAAAACGCCATACCCGTATTTTCGGCATATCTGAACTGAACAACGCCGGGTATAAAATTCACTATATCACCGCCGTACAAATTCTTTACGGCAAAATACTTCGTCACCCTATCGAAAATGATAATCAACACAATCATAATCAAACAGGAAATATGCTTTTTCGTATGCTTCATTATACTCCCTCAACACGCAAAACTATGAGATATTATCCCATAGTTCTGCGTAAAAAATCATTAATTAAAGCTGCTTCATAGTTTCGGCACAGCAAGCGCAAAGGGTCGGATGCTCGCTGTCGCTTCCGACTGTGTCGGAGAACTTCCAGCAACGCTCACACTTTTCACCGTCTGCCTTTGATACGGTGATGCTAAGACCCTTAACGTCGCCCTTGAACGCACCCTCACCGTCGGCAAGCTCAACTGCCGAGGTAATGAATATTTCGGGCAATGCATCAATTTCGCTTTCAAGGAACTGTGCAAGCTCGCCCTGTGCATAAAGAGTAATCTTTGCTTCAAGCGGTTTTCCGATAATCTTTTCGTTTCTTGCAAGCTCCAATGCCTTTTGAACATCGGTTCTGATTTCGTGAACTCTATCCCACTTTGCGATAAATTCCTCATCGGTATCAATATAATCGGCATTTGGAATATCATTGAAGAGCGGCGACTCAGGATTTCTTGAACTATCGTGCTTCATTTCTCTCCAAATTTCATCGCAGGTAAATGCAAGAATCGGAGTGAGCACAAGACAAAGTGCGTCAAGAACCTTATAAAGTACGGTTTGAGCCGCACGTCTGCTCTTTGAATTCGGAGCAGAGGTATAAAGTCTATCCTTCAAAACGTCAAAATAGAAGTTTGACATATCTACAACGCAGAAATTATGAAGTGCGTGAGCAGTAGTATGGTACTCATATTCCTCATATCCCTTGCGTGCAGTTTCGAGAACGCCGTCAAGCTTCATAAGGGCATACTTGTCAAGTTCTTCAAGCTCGTCGTTAGATACCATATCCTTATCGGGATCAAAATCATAGAGATTGCCGAGGCAGTATCTTGCGGTATTTCTAATCTTACGGTAGTTATCGGAGATTTGCTTAAGAATTTCGGGGCTGATACGAATATCTGCGTGATAATCTGCGGAAGCAACCCACAAACGCAGAATATCTGCGCCGTATTTATCAATAACCTCTTGAGGTGCGATACCGTTGCCGAGTGACTTCGACATCTTTCTGCCCTCGCCGTCAACAGTCCAGCCGTGAGTGATAATTTGCTTATACGGTGCGCCGTTGCCTCCTGCAACAGATGTAAGAAGCGAGGATTGGAACCAACCTCTGTACTGGTCTGCACCCTCCAAATATACGTCGGCAGGCCACTTGAGATAAGGTCTGTTTTTGCAAACTGCGGCGTGTGACGAACCGGAGTCAAACCACACGTCCATAATATCCTTTTCCTTTTCAAAGCCGTTTGAAGCGCCGCAATGAGGACACTTAAAGCCCTCGGGCAGGAAGTATTCAGCCTCGTGAGCATACCAAGCGTCCGAGCCCTCCTCACCGAAAATGTCGGAAATCTTTGCCATTACAGAATCGTCGATAATTTCCTTGCCACATTCCTTACAATATACAACAGGGATAGGAACGCCCCATTTTCTCTGGCGTGAGATACACCAATCGGCACGCTCAACAACCATTGATTGAAGTCTGTCCTTGCCCCATTCGGGATACCATTTTACGTCCTCTGCCGCCTTTACTGCCGCATCCTTAAAATCGTCAACAGAGCAGAACCACTGACTTGTTGCACGGAAGATAATCGGATTATGACATCTCCAGCAGTGAGGATATTGGTGCTTAATCTTTTTGAGTGCGAACAATGCGCCGATTTCATCAAGGTGCTGTGCAATAGGCTTATTTGCATCATCAGTCGAAAGACCTGCAAACTGACCTGCTTCCTCGGTAAGAATACCCTTTTCGTCAACAGGAACGACGATAGGAATTTCCTTGTATTTCTTGCATACAATGAAGTCGTCAACACCGTGACCGGGAGCAGTATGAACACAACCGGTACCGCTTTCAAGAGTAACGTGGTCGCCGACAATAACAAGTGAGGTTCTGTCGATAAACGGGTGGGCCGTTTTCATATACTCAAGCTCATTACCGCGAATAATACCCACTGTTTCATAATCGGTAATGCCTGCGTCAGCCATTGCCTGGGGTGCAAGGTCGGTTGCCATTACATAATACTCGCCATTTGCTTTAAGCAAGCTGTATTCGTAGTTAGGACCTACGCAGATAGCAACGTTTGCAGGAAGCGTCCAGGTGGTTGTTGTCCAGATTACGAAGTAGGTTTTGTCAAGCTCGGCGCCCATTGCGGTAAGCTTGCCCATATCATCGGTTACTCTGAACTTAACATAGATTGAATGGCACGGATCCTCGCCGTATTCAATTTCTGCCTCTGCAAGCGCAGTATTACAGTCGGGGCACCAGTATACAGGCTTCAAGCCCTTGTAGATATAGCCCTTTGAAGCCATGGAAGCGAACACCTTAATTTGCTCCTGCTCAAATTCCTTTTGAAGAGTGATGTACGGCTTATCCCACTCAGCGATAATGCCCATACGCTTGAAGCTTTCTCTTTGCAAATCAACATAGCCGAGTGCTGTTTCACGGCAGATTTTACGAAGCTCCAAATCCGAAATATTCGACTCTGCAGTAATTCCCGCCTTTTTACGAGCCGCAAGCTCAGTCGGAAGACCGTGGGTATCCCAACCGGGAACGAAAGGCGAATTATAGCCTGTCATATTTTTATACCTTACAATAAAGTCTTTAAGGGTCTTATTGAGTGCATGACCGATATGAATATCGCCGTTTGCATACGGAGGACCGTCGTGAAGAACAAACAATGGCTTGCCCTCGTTATGCTCCATAAGTCTTCTGTACTGATCGTTTTCATTCCATAATTTCAGAAATTCCGGTTCTCTCTGCGGGAGCGAGGCTCTCATAGGGAAATCGGTTTTTGGTAAATTAAGCGTTTGATTGTAATCCATTAAACTGTCTCCTTATTATTGTTATGTATATTAAAT
>CAMFQI010000133.1 GCA_945980015.1 uncultured Eubacterium sp.
TACACCTCAGCCTTCGTCGGCAGCGTCAGATGTGTATAAGAGACAGGTGTAATAGCCTGCTCCTTTGAATAAACAACCTTAAGGTGATTTACGCCTCGTTTTTTCAGCTCTCTTCTCATAACTCTTGCAAGCGGACAGACGGAGGTTTTGCTTATATCGGCAACCTCAAATTGAGTCGGGTCAAGTTTGTTACCTGCGCCCATTGAAGAAATAATCGGAGTGCCGACAGAGACTGCTCTCATCACAAGCTCAATTTTTGCACTCACCGTATCTATTGCGTCAACAACGTAATCATACCTTGAAAAATCAAAGCTGTCAGCGTTTTCGGGCAGAAAAAAGCAATTATGCTTAACGACAGTACAGTCGGGATTAATAGATTTTATGCGCTGTTCGGCGGCAACTGTTTTAAGCATACCCAAGGTATCGTGAGTTGCGATAATCTGTCGGTTAATATTTGAAAGGCTTACGGTATCGTTATCAATAATTTCTATTGTTCCCACTCCGCTTCTTGCAAGCGCTTCAACGGTATATCCACCGACACCGCCAACGCCGAAAACAGCTACCGTTGAATTCTTCAGCCGCATAATACCCTGCTCGCCTACAAGCATTTGAGTTCGTATAAACTGATTTTCCATTACAACTTTAAGCCTACCTCGTCAAAAACTTTTTTAAGATTATCAATTTCCTGCTGACTTACTGAGTCAACATTATTTATTTCCGTTTTGATTTTATCTCGTTTTTCCTTTGATGAAAACGGGAGCATAACAAGTCTTGCCGCCCATAAAAACGGAAGCAGAATAAACACCCTATGCTTAATTCCAAAGCGGTTATAAAGCTCGCTTGCACTCGGGAAAAAGCGAGAAATATAAAATTTTATTCTACTGTTATTTGTTATTTTTGTGTCACGTTTTGCAAAATTCATAATTGAAGCGTTCTTTACTATTCCGTAAACGTGAGTATCAAGCAGATAGCTTTCAAAGGTATCAAGACTGCCGTCGCTTTTTTCATCGTCAAGCCATATTTTCCCAAGCTTAATAAGAGCGTTGTTAAAGTCCGAAACACCGATATTTTCGAGCCTTGAGGACACACTTTTCTGTTCTTCTTCGTTAAGACTGTTCCAAAGGACATAGCAATCCATAACCGAGCGAAAGCCGATTCCTCGGTTATAAATATTCTTGAGAAAATGGCCGATATTATAGTAATACAAATCCTCGGCAGTCATTGTATGAACAAGCGGATTTTCGCTTGTTGTCGGCATTTTGCTCCAATCAATAATAAAATCCTCATAGTGTGAATGAGTTTTGTGCATAAATTCATAATGAATTTCGGCATAAAGCTGATTTCCTTTGCGAAATGCGTCAACCTGACCGTCGTCAAGAACATCGTCGGTGTAGCCGTTTTCGTGCATAATTTCACGCACCGTGAGTCTTGCCTGCTTTGACATATCGGTTTTTACAAGAAAATCAATGTCACCCATGGTGCGCATATCGGGTTGAGGATAATATTTTCTGATAAGGCTTCCCTTTAACGGCAAAACCTCGTAGCCCAAGGAGGTAAATATTTCAATTAGGTTTTCAAGCTCGATTTCCTGCAAGGCAGTTTGATTCAAAAACACGGCGTAGTCCGTTTGCCATTTGACGAGAAGCTGTGAAGACGGCTTATTTTTCAGCTTCAAAATCGTTTCCCACAAAAGATTTGTTACCTTTTGTCTTCGTGCGATTTCAAATATTTCCTCAAACGCTACGTTTTCGGGCTTTTCACAAGGTGTCATTCCCTTCAAAGCGCATTTTGTCAGGTGGATAAAATATCCCTTTGGCGAATTAAAATCAAGCATTTATATGTTTTCCTCCAGCTCAGACATTAATTCTCTATGCTTTTCATCCTGAGCATTGCGTACGATTTTTGACGGAATAAGACAGAACAAAAGAACAACTGCGCTGACTAAAAACAGCTCCATGGGATAAACTATATCGCTGTCGGCAACGCACTTGTTCATTGCGTTAATAACTCCCTGTGCAAAGAGTGGTCCAAAAATCATAGGAATGAGAACGTACATAACAATTCTGCAGCCCTGGAACAAGCCCTCTTTTCCGTGAGGAATATAGTCACGGTAGGAAGCGGTAAACAAGCCTGCCATAACAAGATTTACTCCCATTGCCATAATACCGCCCAAAACAAGAAGAAGCAAAACTGCGGTATCATTTTTTCCTATAAAGAATTTTGAGCAATAAAGAACGACACAACCAAGCGAGCCGATAATAACGGTCGGATAATAGAAATTACGCTTTCCGTGTTTATCCATAGCAACTGAAACGGCTACGGAAATACCTGCGGCAAGCACCATAATAATTCCGACAGGAATAATATAATCCTTGATTTTCAGCGTGGTTTCTACGATATTGAAAAGATAGTTGATATAGACCTGATAGCTGACTGAAGCAACTGTAAAGCCGGACAGACATACATAAAGCATCTTATTTTCTTTAATGGTTTTAGGCTTTAAGGAATACAAAAAGTCGTTGACAAAGGAATTATCCTTATTTGCACTAACACCCTTTGCGTCTTTCATAACGAAAAGACCGACAACGCCGCCCAAAGTTGGCATAATTCCCATAATAACAAAGAATTTTTGCCAATCACCGACAGTTGCGTCTGCGTTTGTCAGACTGTCAAAGCCGCCGAAAACAACCGCCATTGCAAGAAGCGGCATAATGGCAAGCACGGTATCTACTCTTGAACGATTTGCAGTATTGGACACATCGGTTACCCAAGTGTTATAAGCGGCGTCATTACTGATTGAGCCGATAACGGACATAACGCAGTCCATTGCAACAACGAGAATTACCATCGGTAAAACCTTATCTGCCGACGGCTTCATCGGAACAAGTGAAAATGCGGCAATTGTAAATCCCCAAACGATATATCCCCAGCAAATAAAGACTTTTCTTTTGCCCGTTCTGTCGCAAAGTGCACCGCCGATTAAGGTTGAAAGCGTTGCAAAGGCGGCTGAAAACGCAACGAGCAGAGTAGTGGCATAGGGCGCTCTTGTTATTTCGTTTTGCATAAAGCGAGAAAAATACATATTTTCAACAACCCACGCAATTTGTCCTATTAAGCCAAACAGAACCATAGAAATCCAAGTTCTTTTTGACATTTTTCCTAATGATTTTTTATTCTTTGTCATAGTATCACCAAGTTTATAAATTAAGTATATCGAATATTTCTTTAAGCGAGGTTATTTCATAATCAACGCTATAGCCGTCGGGTACGTCAAGCGAATTATGATTGAACAGGCAGGTTTTTATTTTTGCGTTATTTCCGCCTTTTATATCGGAGGTGAGCGAGTCACCGATAATAAGTATTTCGTCCCTTTCGGCAAATTTCAACGCTTCGTTGAGCACAGGCTCAAAGAAGCGAGCAGACGGCTTTTCATATCCTATTTCGTCGGAAATGAACACTCCGTCAAGCAGTAAATCAATACCCGATTTTTCAAGTCTCTTATGCTGAACCGCCGAAGCTCCATTAGTGACAACATACTGCTTTACCCTGCCCTTAAGACACTTCAGCACCTCGACCGCATTGTCAACAAAAGCGACTGTATCGGGCAGGCGGCTTTCGTAATAATCGGAAAATTCCGAAGGTGAAACAGAGCACTTTATATTTTCTTTTGCAAAAAATCTTTTGAAACGTTGTTCCATAACCTGCGGTTTCATAAGCTCCGAGCGTTCAAGCATACGCCAACATTCCTCGTTAATTTTTGAATACGACAGGTGAAGCTCTCTGCTGAGCTTTCCTAAGCAGAAATGCTCAAACGCTTTTTCGAGTGCGCAAAATTCACTCCTTTTGAAGTCGAGCAGGGTTTGGTCTAAATCCCAAAGTATTACCTTTATCATAAATCAATATCAAGTTCAACGGGACAATGGTCGCTTCCCATAATATCGGTATGGATTTTTGCATCAACGAGCTTTTCATCAAGAGATTTGGAGGTAATGAAGTAATCTATTCTCCAACCTGCGTTCTTTTCCCTAGCCTTAAACATATAAGACCACCAGGAATAAACACCCTCGGTATCGGGATAAAAATACCTGAACGTGTCGGTAAAGCCCGATGCGAGCATAACGCTCATTTTTTCACGTTCTTCATCGGTAAAGCCGGCGTTCATATGATTTGTTTTCGGATTTTTCAAATCAATTTCCTTATGTGCGACATTCAAATCACCGCAAAAAACGACCGGTTTTTTCTTATCGAGTGAAATGATATATTCTCTAAAAGCGTCCTCCCACTCCATACGGTAATCAAGGCGGAGAAGCTCACGCTTTGAGTTTGGAGTATAAACGGTCACGAGATAAAAATTATCATACTCAAGGGTTATTACCCTACCCTCTTTGTCGTGTTGCTCAATACCCAAGCCGTAAAAAACATTAAGCGGCTCAGCCTTTGAAAAAGCGGCAGTACCGCTATATCCCTTTTTCTCGGCATAATTCCAATAACAATAATATCCATTTGGTGAAAAATCAATCTGACCCTCCTGCAGCTTTGTTTCCTGCAAGCAGAACACATCTGCGTCAATATCCTCAAAAAACTGCTCAAAGCCCTTTGTCATACAGGCTCTGAGTCCGTTTACATTCCACGATACAAGCTTCATTAAAGTTCTCCTTAATTTTAATACATTAATATTATACATTATAC
>CAMFQI010000134.1 GCA_945980015.1 uncultured Eubacterium sp.
ACCTAAGCCTTCGTCGGCAGCGTCAGATGTGTATAAGAGACAGGGATTATGAGTGGAAAAGCATAGGCAGAATTAAGCTTCTTACAAAAGATTTGAAAGAATATAAATAAAATACTTGCATTTTGAAATACTTTGTGTTATTATATTTCAGCATTTATCCGTTGTATACTCTTGCAACGCGTAAAATGTAGCGTTTCGCATTTTAGAAGATGGTCCGCTTTCATTTTATTTGATATGAACATCTCATAAATTATAAGGAGGAAATAAAATGGACGCATTACAAATTATCGCAAAGGACAACATCAAGTCCGAGGTACCTCAGTTCTCAATCGGTGACACAGTAAGAGTTTCTGTAAACATTCGTGAGGGACAGAGAGAAAGAATTCAGAACTTTGAAGGCACTGTTATCGCAAAGAAAGGCTCAGGCGTATCCGAAACATTCACAGTACGCAGAGTTTCTTACGGCGTAGGCATTGAGCGTGTGTTCCCGCTTCACTCACCAAACGTAGTTGAAGTTAAGGTTGTACGCTATGGTAAGGTTAGAAGAGCAAAGCTCTACTATCTTCGTGACAGAGTCGGCAAGGCAGCAAAGGTTAAGGAATTTATTAAGTAATAACCGAAAATCAGTCGTATCGCAGTGCTGCTGTGGTACGGCTTGTTTTTATATTTGAAATTTTTACTTTTTTGATATATAATGTCTTACAGGTGGTGACGATATGCCCGATTCTATTAAACAAACCGTACAATGGTTTCCCGGTCATATGGCAAAAACTAGACGTCTTATTAAGGAATCGCTCAGTCTTGTCGACGGAGTTGTTGTTTTGCTTGATGCGAGAGTACCGTACAGCTCGCAAAATCCCGAGCTTGACGATATCATAAAGAATAAACCGAAAATTGTGCTTCTTAACAAATGCGACGTTGCAAATCCAAATGCAACCTCACTTTGGCTGAAGCATTTTGAGAGTCAGGGTGCATATGCCTTAGCGGTTGATTGCAAAAGCGGAAAAGGTCTTAATAAATTTGAGGACATAGTCAAGAAAGCGCTTTCAA
Organism: uncultured Eubacterium sp.; assembly: GCA_945980015.1. GTDB lineage: Bacteria > Bacillota > Clostridia > Oscillospirales > Acutalibacteraceae > Eubacterium_R. The sequence goes on from CAMFQI010000134.1 coordinate 1,051, forward strand.
AAACTATCGAACGTAATGCGCAAAAGGGAATGAACGGTAAGCCGTTGAGACTTATGGTAGTAGGTATTCCCAACACCGGCAAATCCTCTTTCATAAACAGAATGGGTAAAAACTCAAAGGCAAAGGTTGAGGATAAGGCAGGAGTAACAAGACAAAATCAATGGTTTGTTGTCGGGAACGGAATTGAGCTTCTTGATACTCCGGGTGTTTTATGGCCGAAATTTGAAGATAAAGAGGTAGGCGACAGACTTGCATTTATAGGCTCAGTCAAGGACGAAATTACCGACAAAGAAACAATTGCCTGCCGTTTGCTTGAATCTCTTTCAAAAACAAATCCTCAGGCAATAGAGCAAAGATACAAGATAGAAAACGTTGAAGGGCTTCAGGGCTGGGAAATTCTCGAAATGATAGGCAGAAAAAGAGGATTCCTTATAAAAGGCGGAGAAATTGATTATGAGCGAACATCGGTTATAGTTGCCGATGAATTCAGAGGAGGAAAGCTTGGGCGTATAACCCTTGAATTACCGTGATGAAAAACAATGAAGTAACGATTAATTGGCTTGAATACGAAAATGAAGCATACTCAAAGGGATATAACTGTGTTTGCGGCGTTGATGAAGCCGGCAGAGGACCGCTTGCGGGACCTGTTTTTGCCGCCGCAGTAATTTTGCCGAGAGGCTATGTAATAGAAGGCGTTAACGATTCAAAAAAATTGAGCGAAAAAAAGAGGGAAGAGCTTTTTGAAAAGATAAAAAGTGAGGCTCTTTGCTATTCTGTTGCGAGCGTTGATGAAAAAATTATTGATGAAATAAATATACTTAACGCAACCTTTCTTGCTATGGAAAAAGCGGTTGAGGGCTTAAAAATACATCCGGATTTTGTTATGATTGACGGAAACAGAGCACCGAAAAGCCTTGATATTCCGTGTCAAACAGTAGTAAAGGGCGATGCTAAATCGGCCTCAATTGCAGCCGCTTCAATTCTCGCAAAGGTATCCAGGGACAGATACATGCTTGAAATGGCTGAAAAATATCCCGAATACTGCTTTGAAAAGCATAAGGGCTACGGTACAAAGCTTCATTATGAAATGCTCGATAAATACGGCGTCAGTGAAATCCACAGAAAATCATTTTTGAAAAGCTGGTACGCAAAGAATGAATAATCTCGGAGGTCTTGCCGAAAGAAAAGCGGCAAATTATATGCGAAAAAAGGGCTATGACCTTATTGAACATAACTTTAATACCCGATTCGGAGAAATAGACTTAATTTTTGAATACAATGATATGATAATTTTTACCGAGGTAAAGGCAAGAAATGAAAACAGTATTGCACTTCCGAGAGAATTTGTTGACCCGAAAAAGCAAGAAAAAATTATAGCCACCGCTTCATTGTTTATTTCTCAGCATAAAATCACCCAACAGGTTAGGTTTGATGTAATTGAGGTGTATTTGGAGAATTATCAAATAAAATGTATCAAACATCTTGAAAATGCTTTTACTTTGTAATAAAATATAAAGCAATAATTTTACGGAGGATAGATTATGTTTTATACTTCAACAAGAAACAACGAAATCAGAGTGACTGCTTCACAGGCAATTGCACAGGGTATCAGTGAAGAGGGCGGACTCTTTGTACCCTGCGAAATTCCTCATTTTGATTTGGAAAAAATATCTCAAATGACAGAAATGTCATATATTCAAAGAGCGAAAGTTGTATTAAAGGAATTTTTAACGGATTTCACTCAAGAGGAACTTGATTATTGTGTAGAGGGCGCATATGCAAGCGAGAAGTTTTCGAGTGAAAAAATTGCGCCGACAGTTAATGTTAAGGGCAACAAAAATATTCTTGAATTATGGCATGGTCCTACCTGCGCATTTAAGGATATGGCACTTCAGCTTTTGCCTTATCTTATGACAGTTTCGGCAAAAAAGACTGCCGACGGCAAGACAATTGTTATCTTGGTTGCAACCTCGGGTGATACGGGAAAAGCGGCTCTTGAGGGTTTTAAGAACGTTAAGGATACAAAGATTTTGGTCTTCTATCCCGTAGACGGCGTATCACCAATGCAAAAGCTTCAAATGACTACACAGGAGGGCGACAATGTTGCTGTTTGTGCTATTAATGGCAATTTTGATGACGCTCAAAGTGCAGTAAAGCAAATATTTACAAACGACGATATTAAAAGACAGCTTGCAGATAAGAATATGATGTTTTCTTCTGCAAATTCTATTAACTGGGGGCGTCTTGTACCGCAGATCGTTTACTATTTCAGCGCATATTGTGATTTGCTTGAGCAAAAGAGAATTGAACTCGGCGACGAAATAAACGTTGTTGTTCCTACGGGCAATTTCGGTAATATACTTGCCGGATATTATGCAAAGAAAATGGGTCTTCCGATTAAGACTCTTGTTTGTGCGTCGAATTCTAATAATGTACTTACCGATTTCTTAAAATCAGGAAAGTATGATAAAAACAGAAAATTTTATACAACAACTTCGCCGTCAATGGATATTCTTATTTCATCAAATCTCGAGAGACTTCTTTATCATATGAGCGGCTGTGATTCTAAGCTTGTTAACGAGCTTATGTCGGCTCTTGCCGAAAATGGTGAGTATGAGGTTAGCAAAACACTGATTGATGAAATTCAAACTACCTTTGACGCAGGCTGCTGCGATGAACAAAGCGTTAATGATACAATCAAGACGAATTTTGACGAAAACGGATATTTGCTTGATACTCATACTGCAGTAGCAGTAAAGGTTTATGAGGATTATGTAAAGCAAACGGGAGATGATATTCCTACTGTAATTGATTCAACTGCTTCTCCGTACAAATTTTCAAAGAGTGTTCTTACTGCCGTTACAGGCAGGGAGCAGACGCTTGATGAATTCGCTATGGTTGAAGAGCTTAACAGAATTACAGGTGCGGATGTTCCTGCTTCACTTAAGGCATTAAAGGATAAAAGTGTTCGCTTTAGTAATGTTTGCGATAAGGAAAATATGAGCGAAATGGTATTTAAGCTCCTTAATTTGTAAAGTAAAAAGCGGCTCAGTTTTGAGCCACTTTTTTTCCGACAGATTAATTACATTTACAACTGCTGTCACAACGGAAGGTTTCGCAATTCGTTTCCTTTGTTGACTTTGCGTTTGTTGTGCCTACCTTGATATGACCTGCTGTACAAGCGTTTGACATATCATGATATACGCAATTTTTTACTTCACATGAGATACCTTTAATTTCGTCTTTCATTTTTTCACTCCCTTTCATTATTAGTTTTGACGAAAGATAATTTTTTATTCAAGGAGAAAACGTGTCACTTTTTGCAATTTCGGATACACATTTGTCGTTTGGAACAGATAAGCCGATGGATTCTTTTCCCGGTTGGAACGATTATGTTTGCAGAATAGAGAAAAATTGGAACAGTATTGTTGAAAATGACGATACTGTTGTTATTGCCGGTGATATAAGCTGGGCTATGAATTTTGATGAGCTAGAGGCAGATTTTAGTTTTATTAATTCTCTAAACGGAAAAAAGATTATAATTAAGGGAAATCACGATTATTGGTGGAATACTGCTTCAAAAATGAATAAATTTATTCAAGAAAATAATCTAGACACAATTAATATTTTATC
>CAMFQI010000135.1 GCA_945980015.1 uncultured Eubacterium sp.
CACCTAAGCCTTCGTCGGCAGCGTCAGATGTGTATAAGAGACAGGTATCGCCCTGATAGAATTTTTCAAAAATATGCCGGGTTGTTTCCTCGTCCATACCGCAGCCCGTGTCGCTTATTTTTACGATAGTCCAATTCTCGTTGTCACTTGCATCAAAGCTTATCGTACCGCCGTTTGGCGTAAATTTTATAGCGTTTGAAATAAGATTGTTCCAAACGAGATTGAGCAGACTGCTGTCGCTGTTTACGGTTATATCGTCTTCAATATTGAAATCAATTGTGATGCCTTTACTTTCCCAAACCTCCTCAAAATCAAGCACGCATTGAGTAAGCTGAGAGGTGAGATTATACTCGCTTTTGTTAACCGAAACCTGATTGTTTTCGATTTTGTTGAGCTTCAAAATGTTTGCTACGAGTGATGTGAGCTGCTGAGTTGACTCAATGATTTTGTTGAGATATATTCGCTTTTCTTCGTTTGTAACGCTCGGATTTTGTATAAGCATTGCATACGACTGAATAACCGAAAGGGGAGTTTTGAATTCGTGAGAAACGTTTGAAATAAAGTCGTTGCTCATACTTTCAACCTTGCTCAGACCCTCAACCATTTTGTTGAAGTTTTCAGCCAAAAGAATGAGCTGAACGTTACTGAACTTGATGTTGTCGATATTAATTCTCACCGAATAATCACCGTTAACGACCTTGTCTGTGGCTATTGAAAAATCCCTGATAAGCCCGCTTACAAGCATTTTGTTAAAAACTGTTTCAAGCAACGTCAAAAAAACGCTCAAGGCAAGGGCGGCAACTATTGCAGCAGGAATATCGTTAACAAATATTTGGTGAATAACTCTTGTTTCGTCGGTTGCCGCAAGGAAAATAAGCACTCCCGTAATAGCTATCGCAACAATAAACGTCATAAACAAAAATGTGAATAAAACGTTTTTGAAATAGTATTTTGAGGCGAGCTTTATTTTGTTGTAATCTTCCTTTAACTCTCGGTTAGTTTTTTTAATTTTGTCCAGCATCGTTCTTAATTACCGCCTTGTAGCCCAAGCCGTGTACCGTTACAATTTCAAATTCGTTGCAATTCGAGAACTTGTCTCTGATTTTCGTCATATAAACGTCAACCGTTCTTGTTCCCGATGTACTTTCAACACCCCAAAACTCATCCATAAGCTGCGTACGGGAAAATGTCTTTTTCGGGTAGGAAAGCATTTTGTAAACGATATTGAATTCTCTTGCCGTAAGATTGATTTCCTCGCCGTCGTACATTACGCTTCTTTCGTCTGCATTAAGCACAAGCTTACCGATAGTGATTTTCTTGTTTGCGGCAATCTTTGCTCTTCTTAACAACGCATTAATTCTTAAAACAAGCTCGTCCAAATTCAGCGGCTTAGTCATATAATCGTCAACACCTAAGCTAAAGCCCTGCTGTTTTGCGGGCATATCGTCCCTTGCCGACATAAACAAAATCGGAATATCCGTGTTCTGCGCTCTGACGTTCTTTGCAAACTCAAAGCCGTTGTCTCCGGGCATCATAATGTCGGAAATAATCAAATCGTGAACGTTGTCGTACATAGCGTTGTAAGCGTCCGTTGCATTGAGACATCCCTCAACCTCAAAGCCGTTTTGCCTTAAGTAAGTGCATACTGCATTGTTGAGGTCTCTGTCGTCCTCTACCACCAAAATTCTAAACATTGCCTTACCGTTTCCTTTCTGCTTAATTTATATCATAGTCGATTGCAACCGAGGATTTAATCACAGAGTGCATATATTTTTTTACAACATCGCAGTGATATTTGTCCTGCTGATATTCTTCAAGAGCCTCGGCGTTGTCAAGCGTAACCTGTAAAATAACATCGTAAGAACGCTTTGAATGTAAAAAGTCAACGCCGACTTCAATATCTCTTAAAAGCTCGACATTACCTTTCATTGACAGTAAAACCTCCGCCGCCTTTTGACAGGCTTCGGGACTGTTGTCCTCTAGTTTGAAGCATACAATGTGCTTAATCATATCTGTCTCCTAACAAATCTTTAATAAATTCCATAAAAACAGGGTGCCCAACGGACACCCTGAAATTGTATTATTTTGCTATATCCGAGTGTCTGCTTTCACGGATGATGTTTACCTTGATTTGACCGGGGTATTCCATTTCTTCCTCGATTTTTTTGGCAATTTCGTGAGCGATGTACGGCATCTTTTGGTCAGAGATTACATCCGGCTTAACCATAACTCTTACTTCACGGCCTGCCTGAATAGCATAAGCCTTTTCAACACCGTTAAAGCTTGTTGAAATTTCTTCAAGCTGCTGAAGACGCTTGATGTAGTTTTCTATATTTTCACGTCTTGCACCCGGTCTTGCCGCACTTACTGCGTCTGCCGCCTGAACAAGACATGCTACGATTGTCTTACATTCAACGTCGCCGTGGTGAGCCTGAATTGCGTGTACTACGGCTTCACTTTCCTTGTACTTTCTTGCGTACTCAACACCGAGAGCAATGTGACTGCCCTCCATCTCGTGATCAAGCGCCTTTCCGATATCGTGCAAAAGACCGGCACGTCTTGCGAGCTTTTCGTCGGCGCCCAATTCAGCCGCCATCAAGCCTGCGATATACGAAACCTCAAGCGAGTGCTTGAGCACGCTTTGACCGTACGAGGTACGGAATTTCAGCTTTCCTAATAGTTTTACAAGCTCGGGATGAATGGAACCGCAGTTAGCGGTGATAACAGCCTTTTCACCCTCAGCCTTGATTGTCTGTTCGATTTCTCTCTTGGACTTTTCGTACATTTCCTCAATTCTCGTAGGATGAATACGTCCGTCCTGAATGAGTCTTTCAAGTGTGAGTCTTGCGATTTCTCGCCTTACGGGGTCAAACGAGCTTACCGTGATAGCCTCCGGCGTATCGTCGATAATAAGCTCAACGCCTGTAATTTTTTCGATTGAGCGAATGTTTCTTCCTTCTCTGCCTATGATTCTGCCCTTCGTTTCATCCGAGGGGAGAGCAACAACCGTTACGGTCGTTTCGGCGGTATGGTCAGCGGCACAACGCTGGATTGCAGTGCCGATGATTTCTCTTGCAAGAACATCGCTTTGGTCCTTAATCATTTGTTCGTGTTCGAGGATACGCTTGCTCTTTTCTACGTCAAGCTCGGATTCAAGCGAGCTCATAAGCTGAGCCTTTGCGTCCTCTTGGGATAAGCCCGATATTCTTTCGAGCATATCAAACTGACTTTTCTTGATGCCATCGATTTCAAGTAATTTTTCGTCTGCTTTTTTGAGCTTTTCGCTCAGTGATTCATTCTTCTGTTCGAGAGTATCGGCTCTCTTGTCGAGATATTCCTCACGCTGAATGAGTCGTTTTTCCTGCTTTTGAACCTCGTTTCTGCGTTCACGGATTTCCTTGTCCGCATCGGAACGAAGCTTGTGAATTTCGTCCTTTGCCTCCATAAGCTGAGCCTTTTTCGTGCTTTCAGCCTCTGTGAGAGCATTATTCAAAATCTTAGTTGCCTGCTCGGTAGCGTCTCCGATTTTCTGTGCGTCGTCCTTGCCACGCTTCAAAAAGCCCAGAGTAAATCCCAAAACGCCGAATATTACTGCGCAAACAACTGCTATAATTATAGCCACAACAATACTTACTGACATATCAATAGCACCTCCTTCTGTTTAGATTTTAGTTACATAAATTCGTATAACTTGATTAATTTCATCAGAAAAGGTACAGTTCTATGTAATCCACAGGTATCCTGCGCTTTCACAGTATCGAGCGTAAAATACCAAAACTATAATACACCTATATGTTGTACTTGTCAAGAAATTATTGTCATATAAATTGTATACAGGAGAAATAATGTAATGACTCTTGACAAAAAATAATAAAAGTGCTATCATAATTCAAACACAAAAACTGTGACGGGGACACGACCGTATTTTCGAGGTTAAAGAGAGCATTCGGCAGGTGTGAGAATGTACCGAGGATTTATGAGCTACCACCCCTGAGTGCCTTTAATACAGGACGGTCGGCTTCCGTTATGAGCCTTTTGAGTGGCAATTTTTTTGCAATTCAGGTGGAACCGTGGATTATTTTATTCACCCTGTTTTTTCAGGGTGATTTTTGTTTTTTAGGGAGGTATTTTTATGAAGATTACATTAAAAGACGGCTCGGTTTTGGAGTATAACGAGACTAAAACTGCGGCTGACATTACAAAGGACATTTCAATGGGCTTGTTCAGAAATGCAACCTGCTGCAAAATCAACGGCGAGGTTAAGGATTTGAGGACGGTTGTTGACGATGATTGCAATCTTGAAATTCTTACCTTTGACGATAAGGACGGACAGAAGGCGTTTAATCATACCGCTTCTCATATTATGGCACAGGCGGTTAAGCGTCTTTATCCGGATGCAAAGCTTACAATCGGTCCTGCAATCGACAATGGCTTTTACTATGACTTTGACGTTGAGAATTCTTTTTCACCTGACGATTTGGTAAAAATCGAAGCCGAAATGAAGAAGATTGTTAAGGAAAATCCGGAAATTAACCGCTTCGAGCTTCCTGTTGACGAGGCTGTTGCGCTTATGGAAAGCAAAAATGAGCCCTATAAGGTTGAGCTTATTAATGAGCACGCCGCAAAGGGCGAGCCGATTAGCTTTTACGAGCAGGGCGAATTTGTTGAGCTTT
>CAMFQI010000136.1 GCA_945980015.1 uncultured Eubacterium sp.
TGCCCTTAACAGAGTTGTAGCAAGGTGTACCTGCTTCGATAGTACCCGAATATACTCTGAAGTAGCAAATCTTACCAACGAACGGGTCGGTTGCAATCTTAAACGCCAAAGCAGAGAACGGCTCATCATCGGATGAATGACGGAATTCCTCCTCGTCTGTATCAGGGTTAATACCCTTAATTGACTCAACGTCGGTAGGAGCCGGCATAAAGTCAACGATTGCGTCGAGAAGCGGCTGAACGCCCATATTTCTGTAAGCTGTACCACAGCAAACAGGAACCATCTCGCCTGCAATTGTGCACTTACGGATATACTTCTTCATATCGTCAACGCTGATTGCGTCTTCGCCCTCTTCAAAGTATTTCTCCATAAGCTCTTCGTCCTGCTCTGCGATAAACTCAACGAGCTTTGTTCTGTACTCGGCTGCCTTATCTGCAAGCTCCGGACGAATTTCTCTTTCTTCGATAACACTACCATTATTCTTGGCAGGGTCGATATAAACGATTTCCTTATTATTGATAAGGTCAACAATACCCTCGAATGTATCCTCGCTTCCGATTGGGAGCTGGATAGGAAGTGCATTACACTTAAAGCGGTCAAGCACCATAGAAAGTACATTATAGAAATCTGCGCCCATAATGTCCATCTTATTTACAAAAATCATACGGGGTACTTTATATTCGTCAGCCTGACGCCATACGGTTTCAGACTGTGGCTCAACGCCGCCCTTTGCACAAAGTACGGTTACGGAGCCGTCAAGAACACGAAGTGAACGCTGAACCTCTACTGTGAAGTCAACGTGACCCGGTGTGTCGATAATGTTAATTCTGTGGCCTTTCCAGAAACAAGTTGTAGCAGCGGAGGTGATTGTAATACCTCTTTCCTGCTCCTGCTCCATCCAGTCCATTGTAGCGGCACCCTCGTGGGTTTCGCCGATTTTATGGTTAATACCGGTGTAGTAAAGAATACGCTCGGTTGTCGTAGTCTTACCGGCATCAATATGAGCCATAATACCAATATTTCTTGTTTGTTCAAGAGACACTTTTCTTGGCATAATATCCTCCTGTTCGGCAGATTAGTATCTGAAATGAGCAAAAGCCTTGTTTGCTTCCGCCATCTTGTGTGTATCGTCACACTTCTTAACTGCACCGCCTGTTTTGTTTGCAGCGTCCATAAGCTCTGCTGCAAGACGTTCCTTCATAGTTCTTTCACTTCTCTGTCTTGCATACAGAGTAATCCATCTAAGACCTAATGTTTGTCTTCTTTCAGGACGAACCTCTAACGGAACCTGATATGTTGCACCGCCGATACGACGAGCCTTTACTTCCAATACAGGCATTACGTTTTCCATTGCAGCTTCAAAAACTTCAAGCGGATCGTTACCTGTCTTTTCTTGAATGATGTCGAATGCGCCGTACACAATCTTCTGTGCAACGCCCTTCTTACCATCTAACATGATGTTGTTGATCAAACGAGTAACAACCTTTGAGTTGTACATCGGATCCGGTAATACATCACGCTTAGCGATCTGGCCTCTTCTTGGCATCTTCGCTTCCCTCCTTCATTAATATTTAATATGAGTTCATAGGTACTCGGTTTTTCCGTGGAGCCAACAAAAGCCGATTTATATGAATAAATAAACTATTGTCGGGTTTCCTCGATAAATGTTAACGCATAAGACAAGGATTACTTCTTAACCTTAGGTCTCTTTGCGCCGTACTTTGAACGGCTCTGCATTCTGCCGTTAACGCCCTGTGTATCAAGTGTACCGCGAATGATGTGGTAACGAACACCGGGAAGGTCCTTAACTCTTCCGCCACGAACCATAACTACGGAGTGCTCCTGAAGGTTATGGCCTACACCCGGAATGTACGCAGAAACTTCCATACCGTTTGTAAGACGAACTCTGGCAATCTTACGAAGAGCTGAGTTAGGCTTCTTAGGTGTTGCTGTTTTAACTGCTGTACAAACGCCGCGCTTTTGTGGGGACGATGTATTTGTCATAACATTCTTCTTTGTGTTAAGGCCTCTGTTGAGAGCAGGAGTCTTTGACTTCTTCTCAAGGGACTTACGTCCTGTTCTGACTAATTGGTTAAAGGTAGGCAATAGTTTATTCTCCTTTCATTTATTTATGCACAATGCGAACACGCAATATACATATTTCATACCAAAATATATTTGATATCAAATATATAAATTGCGTTATCTACCGAGGCAGATATCTCTGCCTCGATAGACAATTTTAACAAATTAAAGCACTAAATTTTGTATAATCCTACAAAATTATTCGCACACAGCTTGATATTATAACTTAATTCTCGCTGTTTGTCAAGAGTTGTTGTAATTGTTCTAAATCTTTTATTTCGATAGTGTTTGTATTGTCACTTGCAAAATAGCTCGGAACAACATCAACATCTCTAAATACGCTCATACCTGTACCTGCAGGAACAAGCTTACCGATAAGAACATTCTCCTTAAGACCGAGAAGCGGATCGCTCTTTCCTCTGATAGCTGCATCGGTAAGAACTCTCGTTGTTTCCTGGAACGAAGCAGCGCTAAGGAATGAATCGGTTGCAAGAGAAGCCTTGGTAATACCGAGAAGAAGCGGAATGTAGGTTGCGTGCTTCAAGCCTTCCTCACCTGCGGCGATTCTTGCGTCGATAGCGTCGTTTGCCTCGGCAACTGCCGAAACATCTACATTAGTGCCCGAAATTAAATCGGTGCTTCCTGCGTCGTCAACAATGCACTTCTTGAGCATCTGACGAACGATAACCTCGATATGCTTATCGTTGATATCAACACCCTGAGTACGATATGCGTACTGTACCTCTTTAATAAGGTAATTATATACAGCTTCCTCACCGAGAATAGCAAGTACGTCATGAGGATTCTTTGAGCCGAGTGTAAGCTCAGTACCCTTTTCGATATATGCACCCTCAACGATATTTTCGCAAAGTCTGTAGCCGTAAGGAATGAGATACTTTCTTTCCTCGCCTGTTTCCTGATTGAACACAACAACATGACGAGTCTTCTTGATTTCCTCAAATCTAACAACACCGTCGATTTCGGAAAGAATTGCAAGCTGCTTGGGCTTTCTTGCCTCGAACAATTCCTCGACTCTCGGAAGACCCTGTGTAATATCCTCGCCTCCTGCAACACCGCCGGTGTGGAAGGTTCTCATTGTAAGCTGTGTACCCGGCTCACCGATTGACTGTGCGGCAATGATACCTACTGCCTCGCCGACCTGAACAGGCTCGTTAAATGCAAGGTTCGAGCCGTAGCACTTACGACATACGCCGTGACGTGACTTACAGGTAATGAGCGAACGGATTTTTACGGTTGTGATACCTGCGGCAGTAATGCGTGCGGCATCCTCCTCGTTCATAATTCTGTCGGTATCCATAAGCACCTCGCCGGTGTTAGGATCAACAATAGGCTCTGCGGCAAATCTTCCTACAAGTCTTTCCTCAAGACTTTCAAGAACACGGTTGCCGTCCATAATAGCGTAAACCTCAATACCGTCATGACAGCCGCAGTCATCGTCACGAATGATAACGTCCTGCGATACGTCGACAAGACGACGTGTAAGGTAACCCGAGTCGGCTGTACGAAGCGCAGTATCGGTAAGACCCTTACGAGCACCACGGGAGGAGATGAAGTATTCCAAGATATTCAGACCCTCACGGTAGTTAGCACGGATAGGAATTTCGATTGTAGCACCCGAGGTATTTGCGATAAGACCTCTCATACCTGCAAGCTGACGAAGCTGTGATGTACTACCACGAGCACCTGAGTCTACCATCATATGAATCGGGTTGTGAGTACCGTCGAAGTTATTTGTAAGCTCATCGGAAACAAGGTTTGTACATTTTTCCCAAGCCTTAATAACCTGTGAATAACGCTCCTCGTTTGTGATAAGACCGTAGTTATAGTTGGTTGTAATTTCGTCAACCTTTGCTTCTGCCTGAGCAAGAAATTCCTTCTTCTTTTCAGGGATAAGTGCGTCGATAACGGCTACGGTTGTACCCGAAACAGTTGAATATTTATAGCCCTGATTCTTGATATCGTCAAGCACCTTTGAAGCAACGGAAACGCCGTGTGTACGAATACAAGCGTCGGCAATCTTTCCGAGACCGCCTTTCTTAACAACGAAGCTAACCTCGGGAACAAATTCGTTGCCCGGAATAGTTCTGTCAACAAAGCCGAGATCCTGCGGAATAGGCTTATTGAAGATAACTCGACCGATAGTTGTAACAACGATTGAAGACTTCATTTCGCCGTCAACCTCACCGGTAAAGCGAATCTTACATTCCGAATGAAGACCGAGCGAGCCCTCTTGATAAGCCATCATAGCCTCGTCTACATCACGGAAAATTCTGTATTTTGTAACCTCTTCACCGTCGATAATTTCCTTTGTTGGACAGCCCGGCTCACCGTCTTTAATCATTGTAAGATAGTATGAACCGATAACCATATCCTGAGACGGAACGGCAACAGGCTTACCGTCGGACGGCTTCAAAAGGTTGTTGGAAGCGAGCATAAGCATACGAGCCTCTGCCTGAGCCTCTGCCGAAAGCGGTACGTGAACAGCCATTTGGTCACCGTCGAAGTCGGCGTTAAACGCTGTACAAGCAAG
>CAMFQI010000137.1 GCA_945980015.1 uncultured Eubacterium sp.
AGATGTTTATAAGAGACAGTGCTAAGTTAGTATTGCTTTCAGTTATTAATTTAGCTAATTAATCATAATTATTATATTCTGTGCCCCATGAATTTCCGTGAGACCATTCTACATAAGAAGTACTGCTACTATCATTTGAAACATTTGTATCATTTTTTGCAAATATTGTATTGAATGCTTGACCATCATTATCTCCACCTTTCCAAGCACTATTTTGCAAGGAAAGATAATTAGAATTTGACAATGTTATAGCGTAAATTCTTGCTTTGCCTGTACCTGAACTACCCCAAGTTTTACTATGAACGTATGAAATAACCGGAATTTTTGCATCGTTTGTTCCATCGTATAATACAACCGCAGGAGCATGATAAAGCTCAACTTCTACACTTGTTCCATAAAATCTATATGATTCTACCTCTTGTTCAGGAAAATAAACAGTATTAATTGTAGAATTATATGTAACGCCCTGTTGCGAATACAACAATCCCTTTGCCGCACTAATATCACTTGTATCCTTTGAAAACCTTGCTTTTGCAGTACCTGTATATACAGTCAAGTTTGTCTTCATCATCTGTGAAACTGCGTTATTAAGGTTAGTTGCAGGAGTTGTTACATCAACAGAAGCATCACCGCCGTAGTATGCAGCGTCATAAGCCTTTGATGCAGCAACATAAGCGGTGTAAGCGGTGTCCATATTTGTATAAACGGAGCCGTCCATTTTCTTTTCAAATGCCTGCATAGCACTCAAAAGTGCGCTTGTATCAGCAGCCTGCGCAGTTAAAGTAGTAAACGGCATGGTGGATACAACCATCAATACTGCAATAAGACAGGCTATTGATTTTTTACTGAATTTTTTTAAGGTTTTTATCATAAAATTACCTCCATTTTTTCGCATTTCTACTGCGAAATCATAAAATTACACATTAATACATTATCAATAATATAATATTTTGTTAATATTTTCAATCGGTATTATTAACAAATTATTAAGTTTTTATTTGTGTACTTTGTTAAAAAATGCCAAAAACACAGTGGCGGAGCACTGTGTTTCAATGAAATCCTCGCTTTGCTCAGGTGAAATCACTTCGTGATGAAATCCGATTGCGGATGAAATACGCTAAAGCGTGTTGAGGTTTGGGTGATTGTAGTTTTCTTATCCCCTCAGTCAGCATAGCTGACAGCTCCCCTTACCATAAGGGGAGCCTAAATTCAAGACGGAACGTTGCTTTAACGAACAAAAGGCTCCCTTGTTAAAGGGAGGTGGCACGGCTTTGCCGTGACGGAGGGATTCAATTCATCATTAACAAAATCGGACGAGCAATGCTCGTCCCTACGAGATGTCGCACAAACGAAACGACTTCGTAAATGCTAAAACTACCGTAGGGACGATTATCAATCGTCCGAAGATGTACAATCAATTTGATATTGACAAATCGAATATATCCGTATATAATAAAAGTACAAAGGAGCTACCGATAGACGGTTTGCCCTTATGGATTGATTGTTTGAAACAACCACCCTAAGTGCAATATGGGTGGTTGTTTCTTTTACTTTTTATGATTGTATATCATCACAAAAAGAGATATAAGAGAAATAAGTACACTAGTGAATAACAATAATTCATTAAATGTCATATACATCTTATCGCCCTCCTTGTAAAAAAACTAAGAGGGCAGAAACGAACGCCCTCTCGAAAGAAGGGCAAACCACCTACCAAAGGCAATAAAGAGCAATCCAAACCGTGGTTAAAATTGGCTGATTTGCCCTTACTCTGCGTTAAAAATACTCGGAATACATTGAGTATTCCTGCGTTTTTATGCCTTGATTAAGAACAAATCAGCTCAATTTTAACTCTTCGACCGAAAATGCTTGTAGTAAAGATGAATTTTGGGCTTTGAGACGGAAGCCCTACTCGCGTAAGGCGACGGCGAAAAGTTCAAAAGTCGCTTTAATACAAGTATTTTCGGCAGGTTCGGATTACTCTTTATTGCCTAGTAACTCCTCGGAGCCGAAGCTCAAGTAAATAATACCATATTCAACAAATTTTGTAAAATTTTAATGCATAATGCAAAGATTATCTTATTGACAAATAAATTCGTTATGTGTATAATAAAAGTACAAAGGAGTTGTTCGATAGACGGTCAGCTCAACTATATTGTTAAAAAATAACTGCTACAGTTGGGAAATGGGCGGTTATTTTTTTATGCTCAAATTGTAGCCTGTGGCAACAATAAGAAATACTATAAGTAAAACCAAGTATTCCATAGCATCACCCCCTAACATCAAAAATTAGAGGGCACTGCCCTCTGTTTGTTAGAGAGCCCACCGCCTATCCGTTTTTCAGAACAACTCCTCGGAGCCGAAGCTCAGGTAAATAATACCATATTCGACAAATTTTGTAAAGATGTTTATATTTTGCGGGAGGTCGGGGACGCCCTCCCCTACAAGTCATTGCAGTAAGGCAATCGTATCGTATTAGCGGACGAGCAATGCTCGTCCCTACGGGATGTCGCACAAACGAAACGACTTCGTAAATGCTAAAACTACCGTAGGGACGATTATCAATCGTCCGAATGAATCCCTCAGTCACGCAGTGGCGTGACAGCTCCCTTTAACAAAGGAGCCTTAGTTTGTTGAAAGAACGCTCTATTCAAAAATTACGCCTCTCTTGTCAAAGAGAGGGGGACCGCTTGCGGTGGAGAGATTCAAAAGCTCTCTTCGTTCGCAGAGAAAAGATAAGTGAGAAAAGATAAGAGAATCGGTTATTGATTATATTTTTATGACGAGCAATGCTCGTCCCTACGAGATGTCGCACAAACGAAACGACTTCGTAAATGTTAAAACTACCGTAGGGACGATTATCAATCGTCCGAAGATATACAAGCAATCAAACCGCTACTTTTCACTCGGCGCAGCCGTTTTGGTAATTTATCTGTTCATTCTTGATTACATCATACACAATCAGCTCCAAGCTATCCAAATCCTCATTGTGCATATCAACCGCCGTGATTTGATGATTATCATAGGTTGTGTAGTAATAAATGCCCTTTGCAGTATTGCAGCAGGAGGTATAAATTGTTATTTCAAGCTTATCACCGTTGACATAATCACATCCACGTTGTTGGTCAACCGCTCCTAAAATGTGGAAAAACTGACTGACGCTCTCGTTTTCGCCGTCACCCGATACGCTATTCATTTTTACAAATGCAACACGCACAAATCTCGATTGAGACGACAGGTCACCCGGCAATCCTAGTGCGCCCATTCCACGACTGTACATATTCAACTTGAGATTTTCGCTGAATTTATTTTCGGGGTCACGGGGCGAAAGACCGATATAGTTATTGAGATTGAACATCTGCTTATCAAACGGCGGATTATTCGTCAACACGCCGACGGGGTTGTCCCAAATTTTCAATCCGTCTGCCATTGCTTCAACTGTTATTGCTTCGTCTTTATCGGCAATAATCCAATGAAGCTGAGCCGCAGGGAGATTCGGCTTAAACTGTTCCTTGGTTATATTAATACACTCGAGTCTTTGTCTTGCCTGTGCAACGCTGTCGCATTGTGCCAAAATCCAAAGTATCAGCTCAAACTGTGCAACATTTTCCCGACCGTCGATATTATCGTTATAGTATGCATTACCGACAAAATTCAGTCCCGCCATTGCAAGACCTTTTTCATTAGCGGCATCATAGTACAACGCAAAGCCGTCCATAACGCACGCCATTCCGATTATTGCATTATGCGTCTTGAGTTCAACTCCGTTTCGGAATTTAATCGGATAATTCCTCGGTGTAATCACAACCTCATCACCGTACGATACCTCGTAATCAAGCGTTCTGCCAAAATAAAAATCCTTCGTTTTGTATGTCGCCGCCGTACACATACTCTCATCTCCTATATATTAATTACATATATATTATAGCCCAAATAATCAAAAAGGCAACACAAGAATTTATATTAATCTCGTCTTGACGGTAATTTTTCTGTATCGACAAGGTGAGGTTTTTATTGTTTTTCGCAGCGGACTATGATATAATGACGGTATAATATTTAAGAAATGTTATCCGTGTATTGTTACAAGCTAAAGCGCAGATAATAACATTCAATTTTTAATTTAGAAAGGGCTGTGATGCTACTATGAAAAAGAAACTGACCTCGGTTTTATGCGTAATTCTCGTATTGATTATGACATTGAGCTGCACCTCAACTGCATTTGCGGCTAAAAACGTTACGCCTGTTGTTATGGTGCACGGTATGGGTGCATTCGGACTTTACAAAAATCCAAACACGCCGAGCGAAAAAAAGCTCGCAGACTTCGACATTGCCTCGCTTTTGGGCGACAGCGGACTTCTCAGACAGCTTCTCAGAGTAGCAAACGGAAATGACGTTGACGCTCATGAAATTATTAATTCGCTGAAATTCTTTATGAGCCCGTACGCTGACATTGCCTGTGACGACAACGGAAATTCCATTGACAACATCGGTATTGCAAGCTATTGGGAGGACAGCCTTGCCAATCACAGAGACTGGCTTGAATGTAAGAACGCTAACGAGCCTGCTATTTACCGTCAGGTATGTGACAAGGTCGGCGCCGATAATGTTTACGCCTTCAATTACGACTGGCGGCT
>CAMFQI010000138.1 GCA_945980015.1 uncultured Eubacterium sp.
TCTTTACATAATATAACAAATTATTAATGATTTTGCAATTACATTATTGTAACAGATTTCATTTTGTGGTAAAATTTTATCGGGTGATTTTATGAAAATACTTACTGCACAACAGACAAGAGAAGCGGAAAACAAATGCTTTGAAGAATATTACGACGAGTGCGAGCTTATGCTAAAGGCAGGTATAGCATGCTTTGATGAAATAATTAAATATTACTATGACGATATGAAAAATAAAAGCGTTGCTGTTTTTTGCGGCAACGGAAAAAATGCAGGCGACGGCTTTGTCATATCCCGTCTTTTGTACAGTAAAGGTATTGATACAAAAATAGTTTTATGTGACAAAAAGCCTATAATTGCCGAACCGTTAATGTACTATAATCAGGCGGTGTCTTCAGGCGTAATGGTTGAAATGTATAATGAAAATTCGACTAAGTGCGATTTTATAATCGATTGTATTTTCGGTATAGGCTTTCACGGTGAAGCAAAGGCGCCGTTTGACCGTATTTTTTCGGATATAGCAAATTGCAATGCAACCGTTATCAGTATTGATACGCCTAGCGGATGTGATTCAACAACGGGAAGTGTATGCAAAAATGCAGTAAAAGCCGATTTTACTATAGCCGTATCAACTCTAAAATACTGCCATATTTTACCGCCGTCTAATGAACACTGCTCAAAAACCGTTGTTGTTGATATAGGAATACCGAATGTGTGCTATGACGACAATTATGCACATACCATAACATTTGAAGAAGTAAGGTCTTCGTTACCCGAAATAAAGCTAAATGCTCATAAGGGCTCAAACGGTAAACTGCTATGTATTTGCGGCTCATACAATATGGTTGGTGCTGCGGTGTTTTGTGTAGAAAGTGCAATTCGCACAGGTGCAGGCCTCGTTAAGCTTGTTACCCCAAAATCCGCCTATCCCATTATTGCTTCCCATACAGTTCAAAGTGTATTTTGTCCGGTTGACGAAAATGATGGAATTATCAGCTTATCAAGTTTAGATACAATACTTGACGAGCTTAAAACCTGCGACTGTGTTGTTATCGGCTGCGGTATGGGTGTTAATGACGATACGAGAAAAATTGTCACAAAGGTTCTGGAAAATTCAAATGTTCCTGTAATTATTGATGCTGACGGTATAAATTCACTCCTTTCGAGCATAGATATATTAAAGGACATTAAAGTGCCTGTTGTTCTTACGCCTCATCCTAGCGAAATGGCGAGGCTCATATCAAAATCAGTAACCGAGGTACAGAGTAATCGTATTGAAATTTCAAAGAATTTTGCTAAGGAATACGGAATTACTCTTGTGCTTAAAGGCGCAAATACTGTTGTTACGGACGGAGAAAATGTATTTGTAAATACTACCGGCAATCCGTCGCTTGCTATGGGCGGAACGGGTGATATGCTCAGCGGAATGATTGGCTCTTTTGCGGCACAGGGTATGCCCGTTGAAGACGCTGTTAAGGCAGGAGTTTTCATTCATGGTCATAACGCCGATTCGGCTTGTAAAAAATTCAGCAAGCGTGGATTAACTGTTTTTGATTTGACAGAACATCTCGGTATTTTAATGTCCGAATTTGAAGCGTGAGTTGATTTTGATGAAAAAATTAATAATTCCTCTGTTTTTATGTGCGCTTCTTTGCTCGTGCTCGGTAAGTACAAAAACGCCTGTAATTAATAATTCGTTTTCAAAGCAGGCAGTAATAAAAGCAGGGGAATTTTCTTATGATGCAAGAATTAGCTGTGAGAATAATACCGTTTACATAAATGTATGCTCAAGCAATGCCGCCGGCATGACAATGTCTTGCTCGTCGAATGAGCTTGTCTATTCATATAAGGATATGACTAAAAGTATTATGAAAAGTGATGCCGGCTACTATAATCCAAGCGTCGTTATTTACGATACGCTAAACAGTCTTAGTTCTTCAAGAATTGAAAAAAATGAAAATAATTATCTGTATTTCGGAAAAATTCAAGCAGGGGATTATGTCTTAAAAACTGACGAAAAAGGAAATATTCTATCTCTCGTTGTCGAAAATGCACAAATTATAATCGATTTTGAATAATATTATGTTGCAAAATTCTTATTTTTAGTATAATATAGAAGCATAGTAACTTATAAAGGGGAAAAATTATGGCTGATTTTGTAAAACAAATAAAGGATAAGGTCGTTGACTTCAAGGACCATTGGGACAAGCCTTATCCGGGAAGATATATTCCCAACAAAGAGGTTGTTGCTTACGGCGTCGGAGGTATGGGTATGCATTGCGCAACCGTGCTTTCGGCAGGTATTGGTCTTTCTGCGTCTAACCTTATTGTCGGCTCTTGTATCCAAATTATGCCGACTCATCTGTATATTATGACCGTAATTTCGAATCTCATAGGCTTTTTGTTCTGTGCTGTTCGTTCTTATCTGTTTGATAATGTTAAATCCAAGATGGGTAAGTTTCGTCCGTTTATAAAATGGCTCGGACTTCCTACCGTGCTTTCCTCGTGTCTATTTGTTTGGATGCCGTATGAAATAATGACGTATAACCAAAAATGCGTTACTGTCTTTATTCTATGGCTTGTTTTGAATATGTTTCATCCGTTTTATTGGGATGCATATCAAATGCTTATGCAGGTTTTGTCTCCCGATTCTGAGGAAAGAACGGATGTTATGTCTATTTCTCAAATTATCTTTTCCTTTGCACCGACAGTAACCAACCTGATAATTCCGTTTTTGGCTCAGCTCACGGGTGGACTTGCCGATATGAGAACGTATAGAATTATCTATCCTATTATCGCATTTATCGGTCTTATTCTGTCATTCCCGACCTATAAATATACAACCGAGCGTATTATAAAGCCTCGTGACCAGGAAAACGAAGTTGGCTTTATTGAGGCTATTCGCAGTATTGTAAAGAATAAGTATTTTTGGATTATAAGCGTAGCCGCTTGGGCAGGCTTCCTTGAAATGTCGTATTATTCAATACTTCATTGGAGCTTCATTTATGATGAAAATTTGATGAGTAAGCAGCATCTTTTGGGCGTTGCAAATACGCTTATCGGAAACGGCGCACTGTGGGCTATGATTGCCGCACCGTTTTTAATCCGTAAATTCGGAAAACGAAATTTGCTCATTATCTGTAATGCAACAAATATTTTGCTTCTTGCTTCACTCTATTTTACATATAAGAACATCTTTATAGTTATTGCAATATTCTATATTAACAACTTTGTGCTTGTTCTCGGTAATGTTTATAATCCGGGTATAAATGCCGATATGCGAGATTATCAGCAGTATATCTCGGGTGAGAGAATTGATGGAATGTTCGGCGTTGTCGGACTTATAGGTACATTTATAAGCTTCTTTACAGGTATGGTTATGCCGTATCTTCAGGAGCGTTGTGGACTTAAAGATAACTACGATGTTTTGTACGACGCCTCAATTCGTGACGGTCTTTTCAAAATGATGATTATAGCTTCCGTAGTCGGCGCAACGCTAAATGTAATTCCGTATTTGTTCTACGATTTGACCGAAAAGAAGCACAGAGGAATTGTATATGTGCTTCGTATTCGTGCAATGTTTGATGATTATAGCGCAGGTAATCTAACCGACGACGAGCTTGTAAAATCATTTGCTATTATTAATGACATTAAGGAAGCGACAGGCAAGGAGTATGTTAATATTGATAAAACTGCGCTAAAGCAGGCGAAGGCTTTGCCAAAGAGTACAAAGGAAGAAAAAGAATATCGCAAATCAATGATTAAACTTGCAAAGCAAGATATTCATTCTCAAAAAATGTTTAATGAAAATGTAGACCTTGCACCGTTTGTTAACGAGGAGCTTAATAAGTTTTCAACAAAACGCTTTGCTTTGCAGGTCGACCTTGCAAATTACATAAACGAAAACAATAATCTTTCTCCCGAGCAGCTTTTGGAATATACAAATTCGCTTATTGCTTCCCATAGTCCTGCAAAAACAAAGGAGGATAAGCAGATTGTCTCCGACCTTAAGGCTACTCGTACGATAATAAAAAGAGCTATAAAAATAAGGCAAAAGTATTATGCTAACGGTGTCGTAAAGCCTGACGAAAATGCCGTGGAAAATGCTCAAAATCTGCCGAGTAACACCGTGAAGCTTACCATTGAACGCAAAAAGGCGGTTAGAAAAGCAGTAAAAGAAAAGGCAAATTATAAGAATGCAATGAAGCCGTATACCGCCGCAAGGAAGCTCATTATTCAACACGACGCATATCTGTGTATGGATGAGCTTGAAGCACGCTATAACGAGCTTGTAAGCCAAAATGCTCAAACTGTAACCGTTTAATGCTTAAGTAAAAAACGCAACGATGTCAAATTCGGATATCGTTGCGTTTTATAATTTTAATTTTTTTACGTATAAATGCTTGACTTTTTATTGTGTTTATGATAAAGTAATTCCTGCACGAAGTTGCAATAAAACTTGACAGGAATAACGCAAGTTACACGCAGAAGTACTCAAGCTGGTGACGAGGCGCCCCTGCTAAGGGCGTAGGCCGGGAAACCGACGCGAGAGTTCGAATCTCTCCTTCTGCGCCAAAAAAAGCAAGCCTATACGGTTTGCTTTTTTTA
>CAMFQI010000139.1 GCA_945980015.1 uncultured Eubacterium sp.
GACTTCCTTGTTCAGGGAACGATTTATCCCGACGTAATCGAAAGCGGAGCAGGTGACGCGGCTGTTATAAAGAGTCACCATAACGTGGGCGGACTCCCCGAACACGTTGATTTTAAGGAAATTGTAGAGCCGCTGCGTGATTTGTTCAAGGACGAGGTACGTCAGCTTGGCGTTGAGCTTGGACTGCCCGAAAAATTTGTGTGGCGTCAGCCGTTTCCGGGTCCCGGACTTGCCGTAAGAGTAATCGGCGAGATTACAGAGGACAAACTTGCAATTTTGCGTGACGCGGACGCGATTTTTAGAGAAGAAATTGCAAATGCCGGACTTGAGAGAAGCATAAACCAGTATTTTGCAGTAATTACAGATATGCGCAGCGTCGGTGTAATGGGTGATGGCAGAACGTATGATTATACGCTTGCACTCCGCGCTGTCACCACAAACGACTTTATGACCGCCGACTGGGCAAGAATACCGTATGATGTGCTTGAAAAAGCCTCCAATCGTATCGTAAACGAGGTAAAACACGTAAACAGACTTGTCTACGATATAACTTCAAAACCACCGGCTACTATCGAGTGGGAATGATGTACGAAACGGCTGAACACCGCATAAATACTGGGTTTTTCGAAAATTAAAAGGTGTTTTGGCAACGATTTGGCAACATCTGTATTATTCATAATAATTAAGAGCTAACTGATTTTTTGTAAAATCGGTTAGCTCTTTTTGTCTTGTCATTTTTAATTTATTGAAAATGACACAGATTATTTGCTTTTAGAAGATTTTTTTGCTTCGGTGAAAATATCGCTGATTTGTTGTGACGGAACTTTAACCCATTTTTGTGTTGTATCAAATTCGGGGTAATGATAACGCCATTCGTCATATTCTTCTTTGGTGATATTGCCGTCATAAAACTTTTTGGCGGTTTCAAGCCAAGCAAAAAGCATTTTATGAAGATTAGCGGCAGAGTTGCCTTTTGATGTATCAACACGCAAACAAACATCTCCGTCTGTTTCTTCAATTTTTACGCCGTATATATCTTCCAATGCAAAGAGAGTGTGCATTAAGCCAACATAGCTGTCAATGTTGGGAACATTTAAGGCAGCAGGAGAAACTTCTAACACTTTGGCAAGGTCATTTGTTAAATTCTCTTTCGGTGTTCTTGTGCCCGATTCATATTGTGCCATACGAATATCAGCAGTCTTTTCATCAAAGCCGACTGCCATACCTAACCATTTTTGTGTCATACCTTTAAGATTGCGTAAAAAGCGTATTCTTTCACCTATTGCCATAATTTACTGCTCCTTTTTAATTTCTTATAGGTAGTATAACATATATGTTTAGTGTTTGTCAAGATAATATAAACAAAAAAGTTTAATATTTTTTCAAAAACCACTTGACATAAACAAAAATGTTTAGTATAATGATATTGGACTTAAACATATAAGTTTAATTTATCGCACAAGGAGGTGAAAAATATGGCAAATAACACTTTTCTTAAAGTAGAAGATGTTGCCGAAATTCTCGGCGTATCAAAATCATACGCATATAAAATTGTCAGAAGCCTTAACGCAGAGTTAAAGGAAAAAGGCTTTTTGGTGGTTTCAGGGCGTATCAACAGAAGATATTTTTTAGAAAAAGCGTGCTATGGCACAGATAAATATGATGAAAGGAATGAGTAAAATATGGCAGTTTACAAGGAAGAAAAAACAAATACTTGGCGAGTTATATATCGCTACACCGATTGGAAAGGTGAACGCAGGCAATCACAAAAGCGTGGCTTTGCTACAAAGCGAGAAGCACAGGCTTGGGAACGGGAGCAGCTTAATAAAACAAAGGCTGATTTGGATATGACCTTTGCGAGCTTCGTTGATACATATACGGAAGATATGAAAAGCCGTATTAAAGAAAACACTTGGCACACAAAGGAGCATATAATGCGAACAAAGATTTTACCATATTTCAAGAACAGAAAGATGTGTGAAATTGAGCCAAAGGATATTATTGCTTGGCAAAACGAAATGATAAATTCCGTTAAGAGCGATAACAAAAAATATTCCCCTGTATATCTTAAAACGCTTCACAATCAATTAAGTGCAATTTTCAATCACGCAGTAAGGTTTTACGGATTATCTTCAAATCCGGCAGCAAAAGTCGGTAATATGGGTAAGGAAAAGAACAAAGAAATGCAGTTTTGGACACAAGAGGAATATAAAAAGTTTGCAGAGGCGGTTATGGATAAGCCTGTTTCATATTATGCCTTTGAGATGTTATATTGGTGCGGTATTCGTGAGGGTGAGTTATTGGCATTAACACCGTCAGACTTCGATTTTGAAAAATGTACGGTTGCAATTACAAAATCATATCAGCGTTTTGACAGACGAGATGTGATAACAGACCCGAAAACACCAAAGAGCAATCGAGTTGTCAAAATGCCCGATTTTCTCGGTGAAGAAATACAAGATTATATCAAACAGCTTTACCACATCAAGCCTGATGAAAGAATGTTTGAAATAACAAAAAGTTATCTTCATCACGAAATGACAAGGGGAGCAAAGGCAGCAGGGGTTAAACGCATAAGGATACACGATATTCGTCATTCGCATATTTCCCTTTTAATAGAAATGGGATTTTCAGCGGTTGCCATTGCTGACCGAGTAGGACACGAAAGCATTGATATAACATACCGATATGCACATCTGTTTCCGACAACACAAACGGAAATGGCAGATAAATTAAGCACAATCAGAAAAGGAGATGAAGAAAATGTCAGCTAAAAATTTAGACAGCCACAAACGATGGAGAAATATCACAGTAGGGTTTCGGGTTTCTGCCGAAGAAAACGAACTAATAAACAAGGCAGTAAAGTTATCGGGACTACCGAAACAAGAATATTGCTACCGCAGATGTTTAGGTCAGGACATTGTTGTAGTGGGAAATCCGAGAGTATATAAGGCACTCAAAGATGAATTGCAGAATGTATTAACCGAGTTAAAGCGTATCGAAAACGAGAATGTGACAGAGGAATTACTGCAAACAATTCAGTTGATTACCTTAACTCTGCAAGGCTTAAAGGAGGACGAGTAATGAACACAAAAAAAGAAATGACTGCTCCGATTACATCTGTTGGCGCAGATGAAGAACAGTCAAATAGTATTAAAACCAACACTATTATAACCGATTATGACGAAAATTGCAATGCTTCTGATGATATTTTTCAAGAAATGCAAGAAGAATTTCAAAGAAGTTTGGAGCCGTCATATTTGAAAACAGTTTCTATGGATAAACTTTATGACACAGTTTACAGGAGCAGGCCGCCGATTATTGACGGCTTGCTCTATCCGGGAACATATCTTTTTGTAGGAGCACCTAAACTTGGAAAGAGCTTCTTAATGGCGCAGTTTGCATACCACATAAGCACGGGTAAAAGCCTATGGGGATTTGATGTCAAACAAGGCACGGTTTTATATCTTGCTCTTGAAGATGATTACCGAAGATTGCAGGAGCGTTTTTATCGAATGTTCGGTGATGAAAGCACAGACGATTTGTTTATAGCCGTAAATGCAGGTCAGCTTGGAAACGGACTTGATGAACAGCTTAACAGATTTGTAAATGAGCATACTAACACAAAGCTGATTATCATTGACACCTTGCAAAAGGTCAGAGAGTTCGGCGGTGATAAGTATAGCTATTCCAATGATTACGAGGTCATAACAAGGCTGAAAAAATTTGCTGATAATTTCGGTGTTTGTCTGCTCCTTGTTCATCACACAAGAAAGCAGCAGGCAGACGATAAATTTGATATGATTTCAGGCACAAACGGATTGCTCGGAGCAGCAGACGGAGCGTTTATGCTACAAAAGGAAAAACGCACTTCAAACAATGCGGTTCTTGAAATATCCGGCAGGGATCAGCAAGACCAAAAGCTGTATCTTGTAAGAGATACGGAAAAGCTGTTGTGGGATTTGGAAAGGTTAGAAACGGAGTTATGGAAAGAACCACCAGAGCCGATATTGGAAGCGGTTGCAAAGTTTATAACCTCCAACAATCCGCAATGGTCGGGAAGTCCTACCGAGCTTGTAGAAAAATTACAGGTTGATATGGCTGCAAATGTTTTGACATTAAAGCTCAATGTAAACGCAGGGCGGTTACTCAATGAGTACGGCATACGATATGAGTATGGCAGGTATCACGCAGGTCGCAGAGTGAAATTTTCACTTATAGAAAATTGAATTTTGCGTGACGGTGTGCGTCGGTCGTGTCGATGATTTTGATAGTGGTGGCGGTACTAAAAACACCGTCACCACCGTCACAGACCGACACGGATTTTTGGATAGGAAAGGATTGGATAGGATATGAAGAAAGTACAAATTTCAAGAGAGCTTTTTCTAAATCTGATTCGCTATCATTTTGCAGAAATGTATGAGCTTGAGGAAGATATAAAAAATGAGCTTGAAAACAAATTAAATTTAATGGTAATGCGTGAGTATTACACCACATATAAAACTGCTCCCACAGAGCAGGAGCGTGAGGAAGCACGCAAAAAATATCTCGATG
>CAMFQI010000140.1 GCA_945980015.1 uncultured Eubacterium sp.
ACTGCTCAACAGGATAAACAGAAACCTTTTTTCTGTCCTTACCCATTCTCTCAAATCTTACTGTACCGTCAACGAGAGCGAACAATGTGTCATCCTTACCGATACCTACGTTAGTACCCGGGTGAATGTGTGTTCCTCTTTGACGATAAAGGATGTTACCTGCAAGAACGAACTGACCGTCAGCTCTCTTTGCGCCAAGACGCTTTGATTCACTGTCTCTGCCGTTCTTTGTAGAACCCATACCTTTTTTATGAGCAAAAAGTTGTACATTAAGCTTAAGCATAATTACACCTCCGTTATAGTTACTTTTATGTTATTCGGATAATCCTTTTGTAGTTCTGTCAGATGAAGAACCAATCCGTTGAGGATATCCTGTGCTTTTTGCGGTGATTCCTTTATTTTGAGTGACATATATCCGTCGGTAGCACTTGCACGGGCGTCAAGCTTTATGATTTCCGTTATAGTGTTGACTGCAAGATAACACGCACTGCTGATGAATGCACACACAACGTCTTCGCCGTAGTCGGCAAGCCCCGTGTGTCCCTTACATTCAAATCCTGTAAGCATATCACCGTCTTTGAAAAACTCAATTCTAATCATTTATCAAAATAATTAAGCGTTGATCTTTGTGATTTCTACCTTTGTGTATGGCTGTCTGTGACCCATCTTGCGCTTTTCGTTCTTCTTTGGCTTGTAGGTGAAAACAGTGATTTTCTTGCCCTTGCCGTTCTTAAGAACTGTTGCGTCTACGGTAGCGCTTGCACAATCAGTGCCTGCTTTGAGTCCGTCTTCCGAACCTACTGCAAGAACCTGGTCGAAAGTGATTTTTGCATCAGCTTCAGCGTCAAGCTTCTCGATGTAAAGAACGTCACCCTCAGCAACCTTGTACTGCTTACCACCGGTTACGATAACTGCGTACATAGTAATTCTCTCCTTCATAAGTCTCGCTACGATAGGCGAATACAAAAACGTATTTCTTACTGCCCATAATATGCGGCTTAATTATTATAATCATATACAAAGCGTTTGTCAAGAAAAAATTGATATTATTGCGAAATAAAAAATTTATATTGTTATTGCAAAAGACTGCTAATGTATGGTAAAATGTAGTCGTTGATACGTATTGCAAGTACGAAATAAATTTTTGGGAGATTGATTATGAAAGAAGAAAACAGAAAATATGCCCGAGAGGCTATGAGCATTGTTGAGCATGCGGCTCACAAAATCGGCTCTCGTCTTCCGGGAACGGACGGTGAAATTAAGCTGCACGAATATATGGGCGAGAAGCTCAGAGAAATCGGCATTGAGCCGAAAACAGAGGAGTTTGCGGTGTCTCCCCGTTCATCTATCGGCGGTTTGTCGTATGCAGGCTGGTCGGGAGTTATTATCAGTATAGGCGCAATTATTGCGCTTGCCTGCGGCTTCAAGGGACTTTGGTATGCTCTTGCGGCACTCGGACTTATTACTATCGTTTGGCTTGTAATGAGCTGTTTTTTCTACAAAACTTGGTTCGATATGTTCTTCCCGCAGGAAATCAGCCGTAACACTCTCGGCGTCTTGGAACCGGAGGACGGTAAGTATGACTACACAATCATTCTTTCGGGACATACCGATACCTCTTGGACTTGGCGTCACAGCGAGCACGCCTATAAATACAAGGACACAAAGCCGGTTATGGGTCTTATTGCAACATACGGTAAGGTTGGCTTCGGTGCAGTTTGCTTCTTTATTATCGCATTGTTCAGCGTGTTTATGGCTATTGTGAATATTTGTGATTTTGCAGGCGCACAGTGGGTTGCAGATATGACCGCTTCAAGAGGCTGGGAAATTGCAATGTTCGTTATGAACTTTGTTCCGATTATTACCGCTATCGGATGTCTGTTTGTTGTTATGTGGGGCGACCCTAATCCGAGAAACGCTTCTCGAGGCGCTATGGATAACGCAACAGGTATCGGTCTTAGCTATGTAGTCCTCAAGTACTTCAAGGAAAATCCCGACAAAATGCCGAAAAATTGCCGCATTATCGATGCAAATATCGGCTCGGAGGAAGCGGGTCTTCGTGGCTCAATGGCATTTGCGCAGGAGCACAGATTTGACGATATGACAAAGAATGCATGGAATATCAATATCGACTCCGTTGCAGACGAGGATTATTTTGAAGTAGTTATTAAGGACGACTGGCAGGGCGTCAGATTTGATACCGATATGGAAAAGATGTTTAAGGACACATTTAAGGAAATGGGTATCGAGTCGAAGACAAACGGTTGTATTCACAATCCTGTAGGCGGCTGTGATTCAACTCCGATGACGAGAGCAGGTATTAAGTCGGTTACCTTTGCGGCGCAAAATCCGATGCTTACATATTACTATCATACTTGGAGAGATATGCCGGAGCGCTTCAGCGAGGACACGGTTGGACTCGGCTTTGATGTTGTTCTTTCGGTTATCGACAAGATTGCAAAATTCCAAGAAGAAAAAGGCTACAACGGTCCGCAGAAAAAGTAAATAAAAGATTAGACTCCCTTTGTGTTTGTTTTACAAAGGGAGTCTTTTTTGATGGTCGTGTAAATCAGGTTTTCACGCTAACCGTCCCCTGATTGGTTCATAAAGCAAACTGCTTTTTTGTTGACAGTAAAATTTGTGTATGGTATAATTGACAAAAATAAGGAGATGGAGTAAATGGAATATTATATTTATAATCATACATTAAATGAAATCGATTATTCTTTAAAATTAAAAACTGTTAATGAGCCAATCATTAATAAAGTAATTGCTGGACATTGTTGCGAAAACTGCGGAACAATAGCACTTGGAAAATGGGAATTTCCTTCATATAATATTCCGTTATATGTCGAAATAGAATCTCGCTTTGGAACGAAATCTATTGAAAACCGGACGCGAACTAGAGGGAACGATGTTTGGTACAAATATTTTAAGCACAATGAAATTTGGGATAACGATAAAATCGTTAGATATTCAACAGCTGGTACAGAAGTGTTTTATGATGTACGGGAAGATTTAAAAATCACTTCGAAAATCCCAGATTTTATTCGCCAATATAAAAAAGAGGTTATTAGTTTTTTGAAGATCGAAGAATGTCCTATTTGTGGTACAAAATACCTTACAAAAGAAGACTATAGAGAGAAATATTACCCGACTTCCAATCTTGGTATAAATATTACATTTGGAAGAGATGTTACTTATTGTGAAGTAAATACATTTTGCCATTTTTGCGGTGAATATATAGCCGAAGAAATACCTATAGAATATAAAGAACTTATTGATATCGTATATTCCAAGCACGCAAAAGAAAAATTTGATAATTTTATCAAAAAAAACGAAAGCGTTCTCATTGAACCTGTGGACGAAGTTGAACTAACTGATGTAAAAACACTCAAAAAATACTTAAATGATATTATTAATATTGAAAAAGAAATTTATCTTGTGACTAATAGGTTGAAAGAACTTTATTATATTGATGCCCAAAAAGGGCAAGATGCTATTGTTAGTAAAATGATATCTTCAATGGATTTAAAAAATCAATTAGAAGAACTTAAAAAAGAGTATGAAAGCAAGTTTAATAAAAAGCCGCAGATTAAAATTAAAAATATTCCGTTTGACGTTGAAAAACCTAAAAAGCCTAATCTACCGACAAAACCAGAAGCACCTATTTTACAAAAGCCAGGCCTATTTAACAAGAAAAAAATTACTGCCGAAAATGAATTGCTTATGAAAAATTTCGAAAAAGCAATGAGTGATTATGAAACTTTATATTCTGAATATGAAGAATTGAGCATTAAGTACAAAGTTGAACTTGAAGCATATTATAAAAAGGAAGAAGAGTTCAAAAAAGAACAAGAAGAAAACCGTCGGTTAGAAATCAAGCGATTAGAAGAATTATATAAAAAAGAATCTGAAGATTTAAAAACAGAATATGATAAACTTTTAGCACAATATGAAAACAGTATTAATTCTTCTGATGCAATTATTACAAAAGAATCTGTTATTGCTAAATCTATACATAATGAGGTTGTGTTGGCCGAAGAATTGTTAGAAAACCTTTATAAAGCAAGAAAAAAAGCTTATGCATACGGCGTAATTTTTGAGAAGTACAGAGATTTCGTGACGGTATCTATGTTCTACGAATATTTATCATCCGGTAGATGTTCTGAATTAGAAGGTGCAAATGGCGCTTACAACCTATATGAATCTGAATTGAGAGCGAATATCATCATTTCTAAATTAACTGAAATAAATGAACATTTGGAAGATATAAAGCAAAATCAGTTTATGATTTATAACGCGATTAGTGACGTGACAAATCAGCTAAGCTCTTTAAATTCCTCAATGGATACAATGATTAAATCACTTAATAGTATTGACAGTCACTTAACAGACATTGAGGAAAATACAGAACTTATAGCACATAATACTGAAGTTACTGCTTTTTATGCCAAGAAAAATACTGAACTTACAAATGCTTTGGGATATATGATTGCTTTTAAATAAGGAGCAAAAAATGGTGGATAATCAACA
>CAMFQI010000141.1 GCA_945980015.1 uncultured Eubacterium sp.
ATATATAATAATTTAGATATAGGAATTTATGTGAAAGCGAGAGAAGACTATGCTTTTTTCAAGAGATATAGGTATCGACTTGGGTACCTCAAATACAAAGGTAGCTGACAGACGAGGTCATATTATCATCAACGAGCCGTCCGTTGTTGCGGTTGACGTAAGAACGAAGCGTGTTTTGGCAACCGGTAAGGAAGCAAAGCAGATGATTGGCAAGACGCCCGGCTCAATAGTTGCCGTACGTCCGATGAAGGACGGCGTTATTGCCGACTTCGATATGACTGCGGATATGCTTCATGATTTTATGTATCGTTCGTCGGGCAGAAACATTTTTACAAAGACGAGAGTTGTTATATGCGTTCCGTCCGATGTAACTGAGGTTGAGCGCAGAGCCGTTGAGGATGCAGTGCGTTCTGCAGGTGCGCAGGAGGTTGAGCTTATCGAAACCTCTATGGCGGCGGCTTTGGGCGCAGGACTTCCTGTTTATGAGCCGACAGGCTCAATGATTATCGACATCGGCGGCGGTACAAGTGACGTTGCTGTTTTGTCGCTTGGCGGAATTGCCTGCTGTAAGAGTATAAAGGTAGGCGGCGAAACGATGGACGATGCTATTGCTTCATATCTTCGCAAATCCCATAATTTGCTTATCGGCGAGCGTACAGCCGAGGATATTAAGCTGAAAATCGGCTCGGCTATGGAATATGACGGCGAGGCGGCTATGGAGGTCAGAGGACGAAATCTTGTTGACGGTTTGCCCGCAAGCGTTGAGGTTACATCTGCCGATATCCGTGCGGTTCTTTCGGAGCCTGTTTCCCAGATTATTTCCGCCGTTCGTGAAACCTTGGAGGTTACTCTGCCGGAGCTTTCTGCCGATATTATCGACAGGGGCGTATATCTCACCGGCGGTGCAAGTCAGCTTCGAGGACTGCGTGAGCTGATAGAACAGGAAATCGGACTTCCCGTTATCGTTCCCGACAATGCGGTTGACTGCGTTGCGCTCGGAACATCAATCAAGCTCAGAAGAGCAAATAAATAATAAGACTGTGATTTGATTATGAAAAGTATTTTTAAGAGCAGACCGTTCAAAATGGTTTGTATTATTGCGGCTTTGCTGCTGACAGGTGCGCTTATCAGCGCCGCAAATTCGAGCGGCAAAACGGTGCAGTCCGGAATTATCGGCACTGTGTTTGCACCCTGCCACTATGTTTCCCAAAAAATTGCAAACGGCATTGATAAAATTGCAGGAAATGTTAAGGGTGACGAGGCTTACGAGCAGGAAATTCAAAGGCTTCAGGGACAGGTCGGCGAGCTTGAGGCACAGCTTGTTGACTACGAAAACCTAAAAAAGCAAAACGAATTATATAAGGAATTTTTGGGGCTTCGTGAGGAAAACGAAAATTACGAATTTGTCGAAGCTTCGGTTATCGCCAGAGACAGTGCGGATGTTTATAAGTCCTTCACTATTTCAAAAGGCTCTGTCAACGGAGTTGAGCAGGGCGACGCCGTGCTATACGGAAAGTATCTTATCGGCGTTATTGAAAAGGTTTATCCTACATACAGCGTAGTGAAAACTCTTTTGAGCGCAGATTTTAATGTTTCGGCGTATGAGCTTATTTCAGGCGAAATATCCTATGTTACCTCAAACGCAAGCCTTGCCAAGCAAAACAAGTGTAAAATGGCAAATCTTGATTCTGCAACGAAGATTGCACATGAATCCATAATCTGCACGGCTGGTCTCGGTGAAAATATACCGAAGGGACTTATCATCGGAACCGTTGACGAAATCGAGGGCGAAGCAACCGACATTTCCTCGTATGCCGTTATCTCTCCGGGCGTCGACCCTAACGAAATTAACACATGCTTCGTGCTTACCGATTTTTAATTACTTGTATTTACTGTTGAAAAGGTTGAACTATGCAGCTGACAAAAAAGGAAAAAACAATTAAATATTGTGTTTATGCCGCATTAATCGTTGCTTTGGCTCTTGTTCAAAATGTCAGAGGGCTAATGCCGGAGGTTTTCGGTGCAAGATGCTTTTTGATTATTCCTGCGTGTGTTTTGCTCAGCGTAGGAGAGGATGAAAAAGCGGCTGCATTTATCGGACTTTTCGGCGGCGTTTTGTGGGACTGCGTTGCAACGGGCTCGCTCGGATTTAACGCCCTGTTTATTATGACGGCGTGCTATATACTTTCCGTTTTGATTACTCATTTGCTTCGTGCAACCTTTTGGTTCGGAGTTTGTGCAAGTGCATTAACGTCACTTTTGTATTGCATTGTTTATTGGCTCGTTTTTATTGTGTCAAAGGGCGGCGACGGTGCAATTTCAACGCTTTGGAGCTTTTATTTGCCGTCATTTGTTTATACCTCGGCGGTATCGTTTTTGATGAATCTGCTTTTTGTACCGCTGAAGCAAAAGCTGAATAAGCAGTAATATTTTATCTAGACTTAAAGAAAGGAGCTTGCTATGGGCGAAAGATACAAAAGCGCAAGAACGACTGTTGCAATTATTCTCGTCATTGCCGTAATGCTTGGCTTTGCATACGATTTGTTCGGTATTCAAATAAAAAATAACGAATATTACCTCGCTCAAAGCAGCGCCGTAAAAACATATACAGTACCTATTGAAGCGGCAAGAGGCGATATTGTTGACAGAAACGGCAACACTCTTGTTACAAACAGAAAGGGCAACAGTATTGTACTAAATGCCGCATATTTCCCATCCGCCTCCGAAAACGATGAGAGAAACGCGATTATCCAAAACCTCATTGCTTTGTTTAATAAAAACGGCGAGGAGTATGTTCATAATCTTCCGTTGAAGCTGACCGCGTCGGGAAGCATTGCATTTTATGACGAGAGCGACGATGAAAAATATGAGCAGTCAATAAAAACGCTCAAAAGCAAGGATATGCTCAATTTACAGGATTATGCGACTGCCCAAAACTGCTTTGACGCTATGGCTGAAAAATACGGTCTTGAGGATTTTGACGTTGCTACCGCACTTGAAATCGGAAGTATACGCTATGAGCTGACACGACTTCTTTTCTCCGTTTCAAATCCTGTTACCATTGCCGACGACGTGTCGGATGAAACTGTTGCCGAAATAAAAGAAAATGACGAGTATTACCTCGGCGCAGACGTTCAGGTGGTTGCATACCGTTCCTATACCGATTCGTCCCTTGCTTCTCATATTATCGGAACCGTG
The DNA here is from genome assembly GCA_945980015.1 of uncultured Eubacterium sp. Classification (GTDB taxonomy): domain Bacteria; phylum Bacillota; class Clostridia; order Oscillospirales; family Acutalibacteraceae; genus Eubacterium_R. Next base: position 3,199 of record CAMFQI010000141.1, read on the forward strand.
CGTAAGATTAATGCCGATGAATATAAGAAGCTTAAGGATAGCGGCTACGGAATTAATGACCAAATCGGCGAGTCGGGTATTGAAGCGGCTTGCGAGTCAGAGCTTCGAGGAACTGCCGGTGAGAAAACCGTAACCATTGATGCGCAGGGTAACGTCAGCGAGGAAATAACAAAGGAGCCTGTTCAGGGCGATACAATAGTCCTTACCATCGACAAGGATATGCAAAAAATCGCAGAGCAAAAGCTTTCCGAAATCTGCATAAAAACCTCCTCGGCGGCAACAGGAAGCGTTGTTGTTGAGGATATCCATTCCGGTGAGGTGCTTGCTGCGGCAAACTATCCAACCTACGATTTGCTTGAATACTACGAAAATTATACGGCACTTACGAAAAACAGTAAAAAGCCGCTTATAAACCGCTTTGCAATGACCGCTTATGCGCCCGGTTCAGCCTTTAAGCCGCTTATGTCGGTTGCCGCATTGGAGGAGGGCAAGATAACGGCGAGCACAAGATTTACCTGTCACAACGTTTATTCTGTCGGCGAGATGACGTTTGGTTGTCTTGACGCTCACGGAAGCCTTGATGTTCAGGGTGCACTTGAAAAATCCTGCAATGTCTTTTACTATAACTGTGCCGAGCTTATGGGCATTGACATTATGAATAAGTACGGCAAGATGTTTGGCTTGGGACAAAAGACAGGCGTTGAAATTCCCGAGGCAACAGGTATTATGGCGGGACCCGAGTACAGAAAGAAGTTCGATATGACTTGGAACCCCGGTGATACGGTTCAAGCGGCAATCGGTCAGTCTGAAAATTTGCTCACTCCTCTTCAGCTTGCAAATTACTGTGCCGCAGTTGCTAACGGCGGAACGAGATATAAGGTGCATTTTGTTAAATCAAAGATAACAAAGTCGACAGGCGAGGTTATCGACTCGGATATTGAGGTGCTTGAGAAAACAGGCGTAAGCGCAAAGACCTTGGAGGTTGTTCAGGGAGGTATGCGCAGAGTCGGTATTAAGCTTTTTGACAGCGACTACAATCCGCTTACAAGAATTACTACTCCCGTTGCCTCAAAAACAGGTACATCTCAGGTTATTGTAAACGGCGTTAAGCAAAATAACGGCTTTATTATTTCATTTGCGCCTTACGACAATCCCGAAATCAGCGTAGCTTCTGCAATAACAACGGCAGGTTCGGGTACTTCAACTGCGGAAATCACGGCGGCAGTTATAGATTATTATTATAACCAGAATAATCAGGAGGAAAAAGCGCAGACTGACGCAACGCTTCTTTTGTAAAATTCTTAAACGCATCCACATGATTTAAGAGCATCGGAACTG
>CAMFQI010000142.1 GCA_945980015.1 uncultured Eubacterium sp.
ATAATTTCGTGTGTTGTTTGATGTGTATAATTCTTTCTGATATTTGATAATTGATTGCAGATTTTGCGTATTTGTTCTTCTGTTTTTAAAATACCTTTTGATTTATGCCATTTCATGTCGTAAACCTTATGCTTATTATTTGTCTCATACTTTCTGCTAACTTTTCGTTGCAGATGTATTAACTTATGCTTTAAGGTTTTTACACGTTTGGACTTATTGATATTTTTGTAAACTTTGTGGTTTTCATCATACGCAACAACAGCAAGTTCTTTAACCCCTAAATCAATTCCTACTGAAAAATCGTTCAATTCTTGTGTTTGGTTTTCACACTCCATACCAAATGACAATATCCATTTACCATTCTCAAAAGAGATACGAGGATTTGTAAATTTACAAGTATGCCTGCCCTGTGGCAACTCTTTATCACTTTGATATTTGATTTTACCGATTTTTTCAATATTAACATAATCATTTACAAAATACACAGTTTCACACCTTACAGGAAAAGCATTTTTGCATTTACCTTTTTTCTTAAATTTTGGCTTACCACCAATCTTCTTAAAGAAATTTATATATGCTTTATCCAAATCAATGCAAACATTTCCAATCGTATGAGCCGATACTTCTTTAAGCCAAGCATAATCTTCTGATTGCTTTAATGCTATAAACATATCTCTCATTCCATATTTATTTAAATGTTTCTCGCCATTTTTATAATGGTTAAGTTGTTCTGCCAAAGCATAATTCCAAACAAATCTGCTTACATTGATGTGTTTCCATAATAATTGTGTTTGAATTTCATTAGGAAATAATCTAACTTTAAAACCTTTAATCATTATTTTCACCACCTTTCCTAATATCATTATACCAAATTGATACCAACTTGTCAATGAACAAATTGTAAACTTTTGATACCAACTTGACAACAAGCTGATTATGTGATATTATATTAGAAAAGGAGTTGATAATATGCCAGCAGGAAAAGTGGCTGATACTAACACAAGAACCAACATTACCATTCCGAAAGATTTAAAAGCTAAATTAGAACTTATTGCCACGGAACAAAACCGTAGCTTTAATAATTTAGTAATTACAGTCTTAAAAGAATTTGTTGCTAAGAACCACAAGTAATATTATGGTTCTTTTTGAATAAACAAAAATGTACACACTATAAGAATACATTTTTGGCGTGTTCAACAGAGGTCGTTAATCTCTGCCAGTTCTCTTATGAACTTCTTATATTTTCATATAAGCACAGACTATTTCATCATCTCACATTTGTGAGAGCCACTCGTTTCGGGTTACTTAACCCTACTCTCCTTACGGGAGATAGTCGTTGAGCAGTATCCTATTCGGATATATGTTGCGAAAGACCCATTGTTACAACAGTGTTTAGGATTTAACCTTGCACCATCTACACTATTTTTTCTACTTTCGTCACCGTCACACTTACGCTTATTTCATCGTTATGTTGTGGTTAGTGTAGCTTTAGGGATTGCTCGCAGTTGATGTGGTGTGGGATAAGGATTATCCGCTCCTTACCACTACATACAGTTCACACTATATGCGGAGTATTGCGGTTGTTAAAGTATATTTGACAACATTTGTCTATGTTTGTCTATGTTTTTAACAATTATTAGTTGCTCCACAGGAGCGTCTATTATTGCTGCGATAAGTTCCGTACCATTTGAAGCGTTATCACTCAGCACTACAACTGCATTTGGAGATTTTCTTCTCGTTATATATGCTCTCACATATAAGGTCGGCTTGAATTGAAAACTATCGTTTGTTCATTTCATCCGCTGCAATCGCATCCCGAAAGGCTGTCAAACCTTTATACATCGGGGTTGCTGTAAACATAATTCCAAGAATTACACAAGGCGGTAATTATAAAGGGGATACCGCAAATCCCATATTATTCAGAAGTCAATTACACTTGTAAATACTTCCGCAGTTTCATAATTTTTCTGTGGCTTTCGTTCAACTATCTTGCCACTTCTAAGCTTCTGCAAATACCACGCAATCATAGCTAAGCAGTATGCTCGGTCATCGTTTGTGTTGCGCTTATCCGGAGCAAGGTCATATCTAACACTCTTTCCTTCCTCATAGCGATACATATTTATCGTTTCTTCCTTGACAAGTTCAATTTGTCGTAACGAAACCATTTCTTCATCAGACAACTTATACTCATAAGCAATTCTCTCTTTTTCAGTATGAGAATTGCCATCATCGTCAATAACGATAATTTCATCGCCTTCTTTAAAGAGTGTGATATAATCCTTTCCATCGTACTGTGGAAAGCTTATCAAGTCCTGACTTAACATTTCCTCTAGAGCATCAAACATCAACACTTTATTTTTTCTAGGGTTAATAAGCATTTGTTTGTTAAGCGCATTCGGAAATCTGTCACGATATTCTTTATGTTCTTCAAAGTCCAAAAGACCTCTGTGTTTAGTAACGCCATCACGAGGGTCAAGCCAATCTTCCATAAATTCATCTCCGATTAACCTACCACCTCCGCCGGCACCCGAATCTATCAGAAGCTTTTCAAGGTACTCATAATCAGCAGCATCGTCGCCGTTATATTGAAGTATCATTCGCTTTAATTCAAGTCGCTGGTCAGGCGAACGCATTGGTGTTTTATTTTTGGTCTTAGGGTCTAAGAAGTTTCTGCCGTTTATTATACGAGCCTTTAATCCAACCTTTTCATCTTCATACAAGACTGCAATAAGCACAAACGAATTATCCGTTGTTCTTGCAGGGTCGTATGCAAAGAGAACTCTGTTTCCGTTGGAAGTATACTCGGGAAGTCGTGACTCACTGTTGCGAATAAACATTGATCTCTTAAATGGCTGTTGGTCTCCGCCATCAACCGTAAATTTGTTATAAAATTCTCGCAAAGCTTTATCTTTGTTTTTGGACATTTCATCCTCAACATCTTCCTTCTTCAATAGGGAAACAGGGTATAGTTTACCATTGTATGTAGCGTTAAATATGACATCACAGTTTATATCTGCCACGAAGTAATTTGGGTCGCCCATCATCATCTTCTTCGCATATTCCTTGTACGCATTCTGATAAAAGTATGTACCCATATCAGATGCAGAGCTGGCAAATATCGCTTGATTAGGGAATTGCCTTGGTCGAAGCTCAACCTTTACAGAACCACCAAGCTGGAAATTTGAGTCTTGTGTGATAAAAGGCATAGACGTTGTAAACATCTCTTCCTGAGCAAACCCCGCTTCGTCATATATATTAAGATTGGAACGTTTAGAACGGTTATGGTCAAATGCGCCGTTCAGCGAATTTGTTCGACTGTCATTAAACAGCTTATAATTAAACGATGACGCACCGTGAACAAATCCATCTTTGTCCGAGCGTCCCGATTCAATCTCACCCATAAAGAAATCTGTAAGTCCTGTAAAGGAACTGATTTCCTTCTTGGCGATCTTTTCAATTTTGAGAAAACATTCCTGCGACTGTGAACCAACATCTGACATAATGTAGGTTTGGAAACGAGGAATAAGAACACCTTTACCCATTACAAACGGTGCAACAAGTGTAGTCTTACCACTGCCTCGGCTCTGGCACCATACATTTCTCGGAGTTATCCACGAGTTCATATATACATATTTCTGGTGATCAAGAAACTCAATGCCAAAGAATCTTTCACAGAAACGTACAGGATATTTGCGCCCCCACGTTATTATCTCAGCGTATTTTGAATATGCTTCAAGCTTTCTCTCGGACAGCTCACGTTCCGTCTTCGTCAGAATGTAATCCATCTTCCGCACCCTCCGCATCTATCATAAATCCCGCTTCGGTCAGCGCATCGTCCACCTCAGACTTTAACGGTATACTCTTGCCAAGATTGTTAAGAGTAATTGTCATAAGCCGATTCTGCTCCTTCAGTGCAGCCGCAAGTTTCCGTAATTCAAGAATAGTTTTGCTTTGGTCTGCCACCATTGCAAGCTTTTCATCATCAGTAAGATAAAGTTGTGCAAGGATACTCTTATTGCTTATGTCTGCTGTCTGCCTGAATGACTTACAGGTTTCCACATCAAACAAATTAATCTCAGCGTCAGTAAAGTGAATATCGTCCAACATCTTCACCTGATAAGAAAGACTTGACGAACCCTTTACACCCTTACTCGACAAACTTGCCGAAATACCATTGTCTTTTGCAAACTGATTTATGGTGGTCATAATAGACCTCTTGGCTGCAACCAGCGAATCAAATAACTTGGGGTCTTTGACATCGCCTGCCATCTGGTCAATTTTCTTATTGATGTGGTGTAGCTGATTGTATGACTTAACCAACTCCAACACACCTTGAAGTTTATGAGAATCATTTATGAAATCATCGTCCACAAGATAATCAGAACAAAGATTGTACATTCGTTTCTTGTCCTCTTCGTCCGCACCATCAAAGGGGTCATATTTGTATATCTCCAAAATACGCATACGATTCTTGTGGTCAGTCTTGCTGTACGTAATTCCTTTTTCAGAATCCACAGACGCAACAACCTGTTGAG
>CAMFQI010000143.1 GCA_945980015.1 uncultured Eubacterium sp.
GCGAGCAGGCACCACCGTAGTTACAAAGCCAATAGAGAATGTTTGCATAAGCTGTTTCAAGGAAACCAAGCCAGCCTGCAAGTGAAATAATCCAGAAATACTTATTCTTTGCAACCTCACGAAGCGCGTCCTTAAACTTAATTTGGACAACGTGAGTTTTCGCCTGAATAATTTTTTCCTGTGTGTTTGCATAAACAATGAAAACAAGAAGAGTACCGATAACACCGATAACAGGGAAAGCTATACGGTAAACACGAATATCGGTTTGGTTGGTCTTCAATGCGCCTGCAATAAGCGGAATGATAATGTTATATACAGTCGGACCGAACGAATAAATTACACTCTTTACAGACGCAACGTCGGCTCTTTCCTGAGAATTCGGAGAAAGAACGTGAATAAGATTCTCGTATGCATCATAAAAGAAATAATAAAAGAACTGCAAAATAACGTTGAACAAAAGAACAACTGCGCATTTTGCAACATAGGTTGCATCCTTGCCGAAGATTTCGCCGTTACCTACAATAAGATTGAGCTTATCGTAAGGGAACCAAACCATCATAACAAAGAAAATGGCACACGGAATACCCATTCTAAGCAAATAAGGTCTGTACTTACCCGCTTTATTTCGGGTGTTATCAACGATATTAGCTCTCAGGGCAGTAAGCGGAATACCCGACAAAACGCCGATAACGTACATAATGTACATATCCGTCATACCGATTCCAATTGTACCCGATAAAAATACGTTTGTTGCACCGAGCATACAAGGTATGCTCATACAAACAATCAAATAAGCGCCGATACCGCCGAAGGCGTATGACGCAATTTCCTTAAAGGACATATATCTGCCCTTTTGCGGCTTTTTCCAATAGTATTTTACATTGTCAAGCAATGAATTAATCTTCTCGGAAAGAGCGGTTTTTTCTGCCATAACATCTACTCCTTTGAAAATACTACATAAATAATAGCACAAATTGTTAACAGATACAAGAAATTTACAAAAATTTGTAACAAATTTATTTGATTTAACAAAATTTTAGTTTTTTTGCAAAATATTGACAAATTCGGATTATGTTATTATAATAGGTAAAAATGAAAAATGCGTTGATGAGAACAACGCCCGTATGAAGCTTCCTGCAGAGAGCTGTCGGTTGGTGAAAGACAGTAGAATCGAATACGGGATATCCTCTCTGAGCAGGCGTGCCGAAATAAAACGTAAGCTCGTCCGGTTTCCTCCGTTAACAGGATAGTACATATAAGTGTATGAAGCGCATCAGTATTTGATGAATAAGAGTGGTACCGCGGTAACAGTTAATTATCGTCTCTTAGCCTTGATATAGGCTGAGGGATTTTTATTTTTTATGAAAGAGGGAAAAGTATGAAAGATGTAGTTGAATTTCGATGGCACGGCAGAGGCGGACAGGGTGCAAAAACAGCCGCTTTGCTTCTTGCCGATGTTGCGTTCAAAACAGGAAAATATGTTCAGGGCTTTCCTGAATACGGTCCTGAAAGAATGGGTGCTCCCATTACCGCCTACAACAGAATAGGCGATAGTGAGATTAGAGTTCACTCAAACATTTATCATCCGAATTTTGTTGTCGTTGTTGACGAGGGCTTGCTTGAAAGCGTTGACGTTGCAAAGGGCATCAAGGACGGCGGAGCCGTTGTTGTAAACTCCTCACGTTCACCGGAAGAAGTAAGAAACGAAATAAGAGACTTTGACGGCAAGGTTTATACTATAGATGCAAAGAAGGTATCGGTTACCTGTCTCGGAAAATACTTTCCTAACACTCCGATGCTTGCGGCGGCTGTTAAAATCAGCGGCATTATGGAGAAGGACGAGTTTTTGAGAGAAATGGAAGCTTCGTTTATGCACAAGTTTGCGTCAAAGCCGGAGGTAATCGAGGGCAATATGAACGCACTGAAAATGGCATTTGAGGAGGTAAAGGGATAATGAAAAGCGATTTGAAGAAGGTTGGACTGCATTGCTCGTGGGAGGACTTAACCGAGGGTATGCAGATTTACGGCGAAATGACCTCAAAGGAATTCAAGACCGGAGAATGGGCAACTGTTCAGCCGGTGCTTGACAACACAAAATGTATTCACTGTTTGCTTTGTATTCCCGTTTGTCCGGATAGCTGTATTTCGGTAATGCCGGGTACACAGGCAAGAGGACCTATTGATTTTGACCACTGCAAGGGCTGTGGAATATGTGCAAAGACCTGTCCGACAGGTTGTATTACAATGAAAGGAGTGAACTGAAATGTCAAGAAGAGACAGATTAAGCGGTAACGAAGCGGTTGCTGAGGCGTTAAGACAGATTAACCCCGATGTTATGGCGGCATTCCCTATCACTCCTTCAACGGAAATCCCGCAGTATTTTTCAAAATTAGTTGCAGACGGTAAGGTTGACAGCGAGTTCATTCCGGTTGAAAGCGAGCATTCGGCTATGTCGGCGGTAATCGGCGCACAGGCTGCCGGTGCAAGAAGCGTAACCGCAACCTCGTCAGCAGGTATGGCGCTTATGTGGGAGGAGCTTTATCTTGCGGCATCAAACAGACTTCCCTGTGTATTAACGCTTGTTAACCGTGCTCTCAGCGGTCCTATCAACATCAACTGCGACCACTCTGACAGTATGGGTGCAAGAGATTCAGGCTGGATTCAAATTTATGCAGAAAACAATCAAGAGGTTTATGACAATCTGTGTATGGCTTACAGAATCGGCGAGCACAAGGATGTTAAGCTACCTGTTATGATTTGTCAGGACGGCTTTATTACTTCTCATGCTGTTGAAAATATTGTACTCAACGAGGACGAAGAGGTAAAGAAATTCGTAGGAGAATACGAGCCTGAGAATTATCTTCTTAATAAGGATATGCCAATGCACGTAGGTCCATATAGCGTTACGAATTACTATTTTGAAGCAAAAAGAGCACAGGCACAGGCACTCAAAAATTCAAAGCAGGTTGTACTAGACGTTGCCGAGGAATACAGAAAGCTCACAGGCAGAGGCTACGGCTTGTTTGAGGAATACAAAATGGATGACGCCGAGGCGGCTGTAGTTATTATCGGCTCGGCGGCAGGCACAACAAAGCAGGCGGTTGACGAGCTTCGTGAACAAGGCAAAAAAGTCGGTATGATAAAGATTAGATTATTCAGACCGTTCCCTGCCGACGAAATTGCAAAGGCACTCAAAAATGTCAAGGCAGTTGCAGTTATGGACAGAACCGAAAGCTACAACGACACTTGCGGTCCGCTCGGTGCTGACGTTACTACCTCACTTTACAGAGCCGGTCTTTCTCCGCTTGTTATGAACATCGTTTACGGTTTGGGCGGCAGAGACGTAAGAGTTAAGCATATGAAAGAGGTTTATGCTTGGCTTGACGAAGCAATTAAATCAGGCAAGGTTGACGAGCCGTACAAATATATGGGCGTCAGAGAGTAAGGAGGGTTGAATATGTATAACTTTAAGGAATATGTTTCAAGAGAAGACAGACTTGCTCCCGGTCACAGAATGTGTGCAGGCTGCGGAGGTACAATCGCAGTAAGAAACGTTCTAAAGGCACTTCACGAGGGTGACCGTGCAGTAGTGGGCAACGCTACGGGCTGCTTGGAGGTTAGTACATTTATGTATCCTTACACAGCCTACAAGGACAGCTACATTCACAATGCATTTGAAAACGCTGGTGCAACACTCAGCGGTGTTGAGGGCGCATACAACGCATTAAAGAGAAAAGGCAAAATCGACGACACCTTCAAATTCATTACCTTCGGCGGTGACGGAGGCACATACGACATCGGATTTCAGTCGTTATCGGGTGCTATGGAGCGTAATCACGATATGGTTTACGTTTGCTACGACAACGGCGCATATATGAACACCGGTATTCAAAGAAGCTCGGCTACTCCTATGTTTGCAGATACAACTACAACGCCTGTCGGCAAGGAATCTGCCGGTAAAATGCAGTACAGAAAGGACCTTGCGGCAATCATTGCAGAGCATCAAATTCCGTATGTTGCACAGACAACCTTTGTACAAAACTTTAAGGATTTACACTGCAAGAGCGAGCGTGCAATCTATACAAAGGGTGCGGCTTTTCTCAACATTATGGCTCCGTGTCCGAGAGGCTGGAGATATCCTACATACAACATTATGGAGATTTGCAAATTAGCGGTTGAAACAAGATACTGGCCGTTATTTGAGGTTGTTGACGGCAAATGGATACTCAACTACGAGCCGAGAAAATACGTTCCTATCGAGGAATGGCTCGTAAAACAAGGCAGATTTAAGCATATGTTCAAGTCGGGTAACGAATGGATGATTGAGGAATTCCAAAAGGAAGTTGACAGACGTTGGGACGACCTTTTGAAGCGTTGCGACGGTCACAAATTTTCATACTGATACAAAAAACAGCTACTTTCCCGTTTCGGGAGATAGCTGTTTTAGCGTGTCGAAAAAGACAAATAATAAATTTCGACACGCTGGTAGGCTGTTGAGAA
>CAMFQI010000144.1 GCA_945980015.1 uncultured Eubacterium sp.
TTCTTTCGGAGGGCTGATTATGAAAAAATATAAGAAGCTACTGTCTGTTTTTTTATCTGTGATAATTGCTTTAACATCAAGCTGTTTTTCGTTTTTTGCATATGCGGTAACCGATTTCAGCGAGGATTATAATTTGCAGATTTATTACTACAACGCTAATAACGAATTTGTTGAGGTAACCGAACAAGTTCAGGTTATGGAGCAGTATGACGTGCAGTTATACGCATGTCTTGTTTATTCCGACGGCACTGTTTGGGATATGACGACTTCCGGTATGCCGATTGGTCTTGAGGGATATACTGTTGATTGGACGTCGGACGCAAGATATCTTGCCTTTTGCGAAAATAACGACGGCAAGGTACACGGCTATGACGCAACAAAGGGCGAAGCAATCCGCAATTGGATAAAAAACGAGATCGGCACTATTCCTGTGGTCGGCGAGTCGCTTGCAAACGCAATACTCAATACTCTTGAAAAAGGCGCTTATGATATTGACGATTTAGATACCGAGGATGTAACGAAGATATTGTCGGGCTTGCTTGCTACTATGGGGCTTAGTGAATACGAGGAGCAGCTTACCGCTTCACTCAAGGAATATCTTGACAAATATGATGTCGGAATTACGGCGACTCTCAAGGACAGTGAGGGCAACGCAGTAGCTAATGATACTGTAAGAGTGCTTGTGTTAAAGAGTGATTCACTTTTGTCTGACGTTATTCCTAACGCCGCATTTATAAAGAATTATGATGATATTCCAAGGAAAGTTGCAGTGGGCTACGAAATGGATTTTGAGGGAATTATTACTCCTGTTCGTACGCATTACACTTGTACTTGGACAGTAACTGGTGAGCTTGGCGTTTTGGCAAGCGAGCTTGCAACTGTTGATGAAAACGGTCACTTTACGGCACTTAAGGAGGGCACTGTTCAGGTTAAGGTTTCACCTGATGTTGAGGGTATGACCCAAAAGCTGACTGACGCTTTCAATGCGCTCGCCGCTGCAGGTGAGCTTGTAGATAATGAAGCAATCGCAAAGGCAATACTTCTTATTCTCGGAATAGAATCAGGCTCCGATGATTATTCAACGCTTTTAGCAATCATTAACGCAGTATTGGAAAGCGGCGTTGATGTTAACGGCGTAATTGAATTCAGCCAAGAAAACCTTACGCCTCTTGTAAACTTTATTTTGTATGTTATTTATCAAGACGCCGTGACTATCGAAATAGTTTCACCGGATGCAATTCCCATTGAATCCTTTGAGGTAACCGGTACTACCGACATAACCGAGGGCGAAACATCCGAATTTTCTATCGTTAACGTTATGCCCAATGGTGCGGTTGCACATGATTATAATGTTAGTATTGAAAACGAGGAATACGCTGTTCAAACCGAGAAAAACGGTCTAACCGTTTTAGGTATTGACGGCTCAACCTGGAATAATAACTATGTCACTCCCAATAAGACAAATCTTGTTGTCAATATGGAGGGACTGACAGTAAAAACTCAGCTTTCGATTTACGGCAAGAGTAATAAAAAGGTTGTTTACATAAAAATCGGGTGTGATGAATATTTACCGATTGATGAGCTTGTCCACGTTAACGCAGTAACTTATCCAAAGAGACTATCTTCAAGCCTATCTTATGGATGGCTTAACGATGACGGCACATATAACCTTGCTACAACGGATCAACCTGCATATACACCCGACGGCTATAGCTACGTTACTGCCGACGGCGTATTGTATGCAACCGGTTGCACTGTAAATCAGCTTGTTGTTCTTGAAGCAAACGGTGCGGTAGCAACAAAGCAGATTATGTCGGGTATTCAAACAACGGGTGTTGAATTTACAAAAAAGCATTTCTGGTTAAAGGTTGACAGCGGTGTAGTTTCAACCGGTATAAGAGGCAGTGTCTGCGAAATGTATGCAAATATTTTGCCTGCAGACGCTTCGTTTAATGAACTTACATTTACAAGCGACGATACAGAGAGTGTTATCCTTTCCGCAACTCCGCTTACAACTTCTCAGTATACAAGTGCGGCTCTTACAAAGGAACGCAGGTCGAAATATGCAAGTGCAACTGTTCAATGCGATGAAAGCGGAATGGCTACCGTATATGCTTATGCAATTGGAAACACCTCGTGCTTTGCTAACGTAAGGGTAACCACTCAAACAGGTGGCTTTGAAGCGTGGGCGACAGTTGCTTTTGCAAATATTTCGGTTGTTGACGTTACCATAACATCTGCCGAGGATGAGCTATATCTCCAAGAGGACGGCTCATATCTCATAACAGCAGGGGACACGGTTAATTTTAATGCACTTGTATACTTAAGTCAGACAGGCTCGTGGAAGGACCAAGGCTTTGAGGATGTCGAGTGGAGCGTATCCGACGAAAAGTATGCAACAATAACTCAAGCCGGAATATTTAAGGGTGTTGAGGTTGGATATGTCGACGTGACTGCAACCTCTGTTTTCGGCGAGATTTCAGACACAGTTAAAGTCAGAATTTTGCCGAATTACACCGAGCTAAAAAAAGCTATTGCAGAATGTGATTACGAAAATCTCGACCCTTATGATTGGTCTGTTGCAAGCTGGACTGTGTTTGACGCCTTGTATCAGGAGGCGGTAACAAAAATCGCAGGAAATCTGTTTAACTCTCAACAGGAGGTTGACGACCTTACGGTTGAGCTTCGTAACGCATTCAACGGTCTTGTAAGGTATATGCCGCTCGAGGCTCTTGAAATATACTGCTCCGATGATGCAGACGGTAACGGCTTTGCAACAATTTCCGTTTCTGCATTGTCGAACTACACAAATTATTCAACCACAATTGTTCCGACTGTTTATCCGCTTGAAGCAGAGGACTATGAGGTTGTGTTTACTTCAAGCGACACATCAAAGCTTGTTGTTGATTCTCAGGGCGTTGTTAAGCCTGTTTCATCCTCCGATGCAGGTTGGGGTAAAATAACCGTTAGCGTTACCGACCCAAAAAATTATAATGTCTTTACAAAAGAATTATATGTTGCGTTTGCAAAACATCAGGTAACAAGTGTCTCTGTTTCTCCGACAACACTTAATTTTGTCGGGGTGGGTGAATATGCCCAAACGCCGAGTGCAACCATAACCCCGAAATATAATACCTCGTCTTCCATAACATCTGCTTCCATTAAGCACGGCTTCTTCGTTTCAAGTGATGAAGGCGTTGCAACTGTTGATTCAAACGGTACGGTTGTACCGGTGGCTAAGGGTAGCTGCGTTATTACCTTCTATTCGTATGACGGCGGTTATACTGCCCAAACAAATGTAAGCGTTACAACAAATAAAAAGGTTCTTGAAGCAGCAATAAAAACTGCAGAAAGCCTTGTTGAAGAATTTTATACTGAAGATACCTACGCTGCAGTAATGAATTCACTTATTTCGGCAAAGCGAGTTTACGAAAATGAGGATTCAACGCAGGAAGAAATTAATGTTGCCGCACAGGAGCTTAATGAAGCACTCGGCAAGCTTGAGAAAAATCCATATGCAAATGTTTATCTTTCGGCAGGTGACGGCGGAAAGGTTGTTTACGATAACACAGAGTATACCGGCGACAATAATCAGGTTCGTGTTCTCATTGAAAACGGCTTGAGTGTAAGTGCAGTAGCTGATGATGGATACCATTTTGTAAAATGGGTTGACAACAACGGTAATACATTGTCTGAAAATGCAACCGAGGTTTTCTCAATAGATTATTCGGCTCATTTTAAGGCAATATTTGAAAAGGTTAATTCAGTTACAGGCGTTACAATATTCGTTGAAGGACAGGATACTGAATTCTACACAAAGGATGTTGCAACTCTTTCAACGTATACAAGTCAGTCGGTGAAGACTTCATATTCCGTAACTCCGAGTGATGCAAACTTCTATACTGCCGAATATTCACTTTCAAACAGTGATTTGAAAATAAGCTCAGATAAAGTATCACCGTCTTCAAATAACGCTTGCTATGCTTTATTAACGGTTACTGTGACAAATACCATTACAGGTCAAAAGTTCACCGACAGCGTTTATATAGCATTTGCAAAGCATCCGTTGGGCTCTGTTTCGGCTAACGAAAGTACTCTCGTTTTCAATGGTATAGCGTCAAATTCGCAAACCGTTACAATAACATATAATTCATCTGATAGCTCATCTGCATCCCTTAAAAAAGGTATGTTCATATCTCACGACACTTCGGTAGCAAGCGTTGATGAAAACGGCGTTGTAACACCTGTTTCAATCGGTAATACAACTGTAGAATTTATCAGCTTTGACGGTGGACACAGAGCATATGTTGAGATAAAGGTATATGCAGATAAATCTGTTTTATCAACACTTATTAATCAAGCAGGCGGCGTTGTTGAAAAGAACTTTACTCCTGAAAGCTATGCTTTATTACAGGAAGCGTTGAGCTATGCTAATGTTGTTTATTCAACCGAATACGCATCGCAGCAGGAGGTTGATTCTGCGTC
>CAMFQI010000145.1 GCA_945980015.1 uncultured Eubacterium sp.
TAGATAGATGTATAAAGCTGAGTTACAACAAGAGAACTTCCCATTCGTGCGAATATACGGGTAATCTCAGTGCTGATTTTACCCATTGACATATTTAGCGAAATCTTTGACTTTGAAGTTTCCTCAAGCCTTCTTAATGCAAGTGTCGCTCTGTCTAAAGCTTCCTCACTTTGCCCTGCCTGAGATATAAGACTTCTTGTCTGAGCAACCATATTTGACTGAGCCGAACTCAACTTAGGATTCGTCGCAACCCACTGATTAAACCTCTGATTAAGAAGTTCCTGAGCGCTGGAATAATCTCTGACAGCTTGTGTTGCTTCTCTTGTCGAATAAGTTACAACGTCATAACCTGTCTTGCTTTGATTAAGTTTGTAATTAATCCTAGTAATCGAACCGTCCGCATTAGTAACCTCAGCTGCAAAAGTTTTCAGCTGATTTGCAGCATTATACACTTTCGACTTTAGTTGTACATTTTCAGCACCTAAAGCCTGAGTGTGATTTATAACAGCTTGCTCAATGTTCATTAAGTTGTTGTATGATGTAATCAATTCATTGTTTGCCGCAACCGCCTGAGTTTTTGATGCCTTATCCTGTGCTGCCGCTGCTGCTGCCTTTTGAGCATCATTCTGAGCCTTAGCATTTGCCGCGTTGGAACTTGTGCTACTATTTGTTGCAGGAACTCCGCTCATACGAACTTTCAGATTTTGATCTGTTGAAACAGACTCCATTATCTGACTTAACTGTTGCTTAATAAGAATTTTTGACGCACCCTTATCAAGACCCACAGTCACCAGAGGATTGAAATTTTTCCTCTTTAACATAGTTTCAAGCGAGGTGCGAATTTTTGCTGCACTTTTGTCGTTTATTGAAACTCCTACCGTTACCGAATGATTTTTGTGTTTAGACAACACCGAGCTTATCTGCTGTGATATATCCTTCTCTTTATATGTACCAACAATACGAGTTGAAACTTTAACACTTTTATTCTCTGCCTTTTTTAAAACATTGCTCAACTGTTGCTCAATTGTTTGCCCTTTATATGAATTGACGAGGCGTACACCTACTTTAGCAGAAATACTTCCGGTCAGCTTTTCAATAGAAGCTGTCATCATATTCTTAGCTTCCGAGTCTTGCCGAGCAGTCACCACCACGCCAAACTGAATATCGTCTGCCATACTTTACATCCTTTCATTATTTTACGTGATAACCTTTGCTTTTTAAGGCACTGACTACTTCCTGTCTTACATTACCCTCGTCCATAGCTTCGCTTACAAACGGTCTTGGTTCCATCCATACATAATGTTCATAATTGAAATAGTTTGGAACATAACCTCGCTCAATCCAATCTATAAATGAAGTACGATGAACATCTCTCCAAATAGAAGTGTCGTGGTCTTTAGTGAATTTAATTGTAGTCTTGTCACCTTTTTGATTTACCTTATAGTTATCAGGATCGTCCAATGTGTGCCTACGCTCATACATTGTCGGCGTGTACACATCGTATACATTTGTTTTCGCTTTATGTGCAATCTCTTCTTTTAAGTTTGGTGTAACCTCATTTTTTACTGTCGCATTTACCTTTTTATTGATAGCCGCCATAAGCGAATTAAAATCATTGTAGACCACTAACGCACCTCCTCATATCGTTATCTTCAAACCTTGTGTAGCCGCATAAACCTTTGCAGTATTATTCCGCACTCGTAAATGATTTTCAACTGCACTAGCAAACAAAGCTTTACTATCCATATTTCCGTGAACAAGATACAATCTTAGAAATCTTCCCGATGAATAATAATTCATAAGCTCTTTGTAATTCTTGTGAGAGCTAAACGACGCAAGCTCTGTAACCTCCGCACGTTTTCTGTATCTCGTGCCGCCTATTGAAACCTCTGCATTTGGCTTGCACTTGCAGACATAATCTGCCGTAGTCTTTTCGCCCGTATAACCAACAAACACAATAGCACTATCCTTGTTTGGCAAATATTTTTGCAGCCACGCAACGCTTCTTCCGTTACAGCACATTCCACTTGTTGTCAGTACAATCGCATTGCAAGGTGCATCTTGCCAATACTTTGATGTATTGTAGTCGGTGTTCCAGATAATATTTTTATCCTTCCAAATACGGTTCCAGCGAGTACGATTAGCTTTGTCGAAATTTTCAGACAGCCTGTTATACTCCTTGCTGATTTCAATTCCGAGCGGCGCATCGACAATTATTGTCGGAAGTTGCGTGTGATACCTGAGTATTTCCAACTCATTAAGCACGGTCTGTAATCTGTCCAAACTGAATACGGGAATGATAACCTTTGCACCGGGAGTTTTCTTACATCTATTCACTATTTGCTCAAGAATGTTTTGCGTAATGACAATAGGTAAATTATTACCTCTGCCTAATTGTGAATATGTACTTTCGCCAATGAGAACATCAACAAACGGAAGTTCCTCACACTTCTCACAAAACTGTCGAGCGTGAACACTACCAATATCTCCGGTATATCCGATACGCCTGATTAAGTTGCCGCACTGAAACTGTAACAAAATCTGTGCACTCGCCAAAATATGACCTGCGTGATAAAATCTGAAATGAATATCCTCAGTCAGTTCATACATCTCGCCAAAGTTAAACTCTTCAATGTAATCAAGGCATAAGTCAACATCGTCATCCAAATACAAAGGTGAAACATTCTTCATTCGGAAATTACGTTCCAATCTCTCTGCATCACTCTTGAAAATTTTTGCACAATCTTTCAACATAAGACCAATCAAATTTTTATTACCTTTTGGCACAATAATCTTTGCACGACACCCCTCAGCAAATAAGCGGGGGAGTGCACCGCAATGGTCTGTGTGTGCGTGCGAGATAAATATGTAGTCAATCTCCTGTGGTTTCAAACCCTTTATGGGATTATGATTTATTCTGTAATCACGACATAGATTGTTACTTTGATATAATCCGCAATCCATTAATATCTGAATACCTCTGAATGTAATTAGATACATTGATTGCGTAACGTCAGACGCAGAGCCGCCAATAAAATCAACGGTTACATCACAATTGGCTTTTGACATATAATCAATCCTTTGCGTTTACTTTTATTTCTGACCTCTTACTTATCTCGTCAAGCTTTGCCAGAGCAGAGTCAACACTTTCTCCGCCAAAAGATTTGTCAAGCTTGTCGGCAAACTCAGCCACATATCCGCCAAGCTCCTCCACTTCACTTGTAAGCTGGGCAACCTGCTGTACAAGTGAGTCAATTAATTCTTCTCTGCAAACCGCCATAAGGTTTAACTTATGCTCAATCCGCTTATCAATAGCCAACTCAATCCAGCTGTAATAATTTCCAACTACTCTATCAATGTTGGAGTTATTGAATATAAACTTCACAATGTCATATGTCTTATCAAAATCTTTGGGCAGAGAAATATTTGTAAGCGTTGTTACGATATAATACTTTATCAGAAAATTTTTAAATTCAGGTGCATATGTCTCAATACCGCCAAGCCCATTTTCATCTCTGTCCATAATAGGGAAGCAGTCAGAAACAACATTGTTGACAATTTCCGAAATTTCAGCCATAGTAGGCAGGCGCATCTCAAAAGTGTAGTCGTCGATATATTCAGCGGCACCGTTGAGAAACTTGCCTTCAACTGTTCTGGGTTCCGTTCCGACCAGCTCGATTACCTTATCCATATTATTTATAGAAAACTTTCCAGCCATATTATTCAATCCTTTCTATTATGTGAGCAATAGACCATTCCGCAATGCCAATGCTGTCAGCTTCATCATCGGTTACGTCAAGTCCATACTTGTCCAAAACAAATTTCTGAGTATTCTTCTTTTGCTCTTCACGTTTCTTTCCTGTGATGCCAATGAAACTCTTCCAAGCCGTTGATTCAATCACCGTAAACGGAATATCGTGCGTAAACAAATAAGCCATAATTATCCCTTGCAACTGCGCAAGCTGACGGTATGTAGAATAGTTGTGCTGAAATTGTATCTGTTCAAATACCACATAATCAGGCTTTACCTTTGAAATCAGTTCTGAAATTTTCTCATTCATTAATCGCATTCTCTCATATGCTTTTTCATTTTCGTTAACCACAAGAACACCACTCTTATAATACTTGCCATTCTTGACAATACAAAATCCGGTTTTCTTTGTACTTTGGTCTAACGAAAGAAGTATCTTTATGTTGTCCATATCTCTTTATCCTTTGTGTGAATTGAACCTCTCACCACTTTAGTGGCGAGATTCCTACTTCATAGACTTCGTAACCTCTATCTCCATAGGCGTAAATTCGGGTCGCTCCAACCCTACTCATATAGTTCAGACTACTTTTAACAGCCTTAATCCTTCATTAAGAATATTAATACTTGCATTTACATCTCTATCGTGATAAGTGTTACAATTAGGGCATATCCATTCTCTAACTGCAAGATTTTTTGTTTCTTTATTTACATAACCACACA
>CAMFQI010000146.1 GCA_945980015.1 uncultured Eubacterium sp.
GATTCCTCTACGTCTCGTGGGCTCGGAGATGTGTATAAGAGACAGGAAAAAACCGTTGCGCAGGTTGTACTCAGACAGGGACTTTATCATCAGGTAAAGCGTATGTTCAAAAAGCACGGCATTACTGTAGTTGAGCTGAAACGAACGAAAATGGGCGGTCTTTGTCTTGACCTGTCGCTCGGTGAGGGCGAATGCAGGTATATTACAAACGATGAAATTGAAATGCTTTTTTGTGTTGACTGAATATTTAATGCACAATATCTTGTGGAATTTTTAACGCTTATGCAATTAGCACAAAAAATATAAAAAATTTTTGTAAAAAGGTTGCAAAATTGTCAAATTGATTGTATAATATATACAATGAGTTTGACATTTTTTTGTGCAACTTTATTTTCTGTATTGTAATTCTTACAATTTAGGGAGGAGCATTTATGCCTAACAGATTGTTTCAGGGTATAATTAATCAAATGCGTGAGGCTACCGATAGGATTATCGGTGTTGTTGACGAAAGCGGAGCCGTCATTTCGTGCAGTGAGCTTGGCTTAATCGGAGAAACCCGTAAGGGCATTATTGCGGCGGGTGTTTTCAGCGGAGCGCAGGTTTGCGTTGATACCTGCACCTACAAGGCTTTCGGCGACAGTATTCATCCGGAGTATGCTGTTTTTGTTGACGGTACGGACGAAACGAGCCGCAGATATGTTTCGATTATTGCTATTGCGCTTGACCAAATAAAAAAGAATAATGATGAAAAATTTGACCGTTCAAATTTCATTAAGAATGTAATACTCGACAATATCCTTCCCGGTGATATCTATATTAAGTCACGTGAGCTTCGCTTTAATAACGACGCTTCGAGAGTTGTGTTTATTATCCGTGTTGATGAGGCTGCCGATATTTCCTCGTTTGATGTTATTCAAAATTTCTTCCCCGACAAAACGAAGGATTTTGTTATTAATATAAACGAAACGGATATTGCCCTCGTAAAAGAGGTTAGACCTAATGTTGAGTCGAAGGATTTGGAGAAGCTTGCACAGTCGATTTGCGACACGCTTTCAACCGAGTTTTACTGTCACGCCGTTGTCGGAATAGGCACGTGCGTAACGGGAATTAAGGAGCTTCCTAGAAGCTTTAAGGAGGCTCAGGTTGCTTTGGAGGTCGGCAAGGTGTTCGACAATGAGCGTCCGATTATCAACTACGACAATCTCGGTATAGCAAGACTTATCTATCAGCTTCCTACCACTCTTTGCGAAATGTTTTTGCGAGAGGTTTTCAAGCGTGGAAGCATCGAAAGTCTTGACCAGGAAACGCTGTTTACTATTCAAAAGTTTTTTGAAAATAACCTCAACGTTTCCGAAACGTCACGTAAGCTCTTTGTTCACCGTAACACGCTTGTTTACCGTCTTGAAAAAATCAAAAAGCTCACAGGTCTTGACCTGAGAGAATTTGACGACGCTATTGTATTCAAAGTAGCGCTTATGGTTAACAAGTATCTTGAAAGCACACCTATCAAATACTAAAAATGAAGAACATTCGTTGATTTTTTCAATGAATGTTCTTTTTGTTTACAACGCAGATTATTTGTGGTATACTATTGCTATATTTTTTTGGAGGTACGGTTTTATGAATATTGTATGCTTGGATATGGAGGGCGTTCTCGTTCCTGAAATTTGGATTGCGTTTGCCGAGGAAACAGGTATTCCGGAGCTTAAGCTTACTACTCGTGACGAGCCCGACTACGATAAACTGATGAATTACAGAATTAAGATTTTGAAGGAGCATAATCTCGGCTTGAAGGAAATTCAGGAGGTTAACTCGAAGATTGACCTTATGCCCGGTGCAAAGGAATTTTTGGACGAGCTGAGGACTATAACACAGGTTATCATTCTTTCCGATACCTTTGAGCAGTTTGCCGCTCCGCTTATGAAAAAGCTTGATTGGCCGACAATTTTCTGCAACAGTCTTGAGGTTGCCGAGAACGGCGAAATCACAGGCTTCAAAATGCGTTGCCCTAAGTCGAAACTCACAACCGTTAAGGCGTTGCAGTCCTGCGGCTTTGAGACTATCGCAAGCGGCGACAGCTTTAACGATCTTGGTATGATTCAGGCAAGTAAGGCAGGCTTTTTGTTCAAGTCCACCGAAGCTATCAAAAGGGATTATCCCGATATTCCGGCATTCGAGGAATATGACGAGCTTTTGGATGCTATCAAAAAGGCACTTTAATCTCGGCGGTTAATGATATGCTGAATTGTTTGATTGTAGGTCTTGGCGGCTTCATCGGTGCAGTTATGAGGTATCTTATCGGACTGTTGCCGCTGAAAAATCCGGAGGGCTTTCCGCTTGCAACATTTATCGTAAATGTCGTCGGAGCACTCGCAATCGGTTGTATTGCCCTCGCCGTTTCAAAATATGCAAATCTTGACCAAAGGCTGATTCTGTTTTTGAAGGTCGGTATTTGCGGCGGCTTTACTACATTTTCAACCTTTTCACTCGAAACGGCACAGCTCATCAAAAACGGCTCAATAGGCGTCGCCGTTTTGTATGTCGCATTGAGCATTCTCCTCGGCGTCACCGCCGCAATGCTCCCCGAAATTTTAGCAAAATAACATTAAATAAGACGGTCTTGCGAAATGCAGGACCGTCTGTGTTTTGTGGGGTATTATTCTGTTTTTGATTGTTCGTACTTTGCGGCTTCTTCTTCCTCGAGTTGGCGGTATGCAACCTTGCCGACGAGAGTTTTTGGAAGAGCGTCACGGAATTCGATTTCCTTTGGCACGCCGTATTTTGAAATATTCTTCTTGCAGTTTTCGATAATTTCTTCCTTGATTTTATCGCTTGGCTCAACGCCCTGTCGAAGAACGACGAAAGCCTTTACAACGTGCATTTTGTACGGGTCGGGAATACCGATAGCACAAGAGAGAAGAACATCCGGGTGAGCGTCGATGGAGTTTTCAACCTGCGATGGATAAACATTGATACCTGATACGATGATTAATCTCTTCATTCTCTGCTTGTAGTAGACAAAGCCGTCCTCGTCCATTACACCGAGGTCGCCTGTGTGAAGCCAGAGATTTCCGTCAGCGTGGCGTCTTAAAGTAGAAGCTGTTTCCTCTGCGTTGTTGAGATAGCCTTTCATAACTGTCGGACCGCAGATGCAGATTTCACCCTCTTCACCGTATGGAAGCTCGGTGTCGTTATTAGGATTTACGATAGCGTAATATGTATCCGAAAGCGGAATACCGATACTGCCCTCGCGGTATGTATCAAACGGAGTAAGGCACGAAGCGGTTACACATTCGGTAGTGCCGTAGCCCTCTCGCACCTGAATTGTTGCGTTATGCTCTTTAAGAAAAGTATCAACCTTTTTCTTGAGCTCAACCGAAAGCGAGTCACCGCCGCAGAACATACCTCTGAGGAATGACAAATCGAAATCAAAGCCCTCGCTTCTGAGAAGCGCCTCAAACAATGTAGGAACGCCTACGATTACGTTCGGCTTGTATTTCTTAACATCCTGTGCGTAAGTTTTTATTGTAAACTGCGGAATGATGATACAGGTACCGCTTGCCATAAGGCAGGTATGTATGCCGACGCCTAAGCCGAAGCCGTGAAAAAGCGGCATAACCGAGAACATACGAAGTCCCTCCATAGTGAAGCCTGCGTTTGCGGCAACCTGCGCTGCAAGTGCGTTCATATTGAGGTTTGTAAGCTCGATACCCTTTGAGGTTCCTGTTGTACCGCCCGAAAACAGAATAACTGCCGTTTCCTCTTTCTTCGGGAATGTAGCGGGAAGCTTCTTGATTTTTCTGCCACCTGCGATAAAGTCTGCCCAGTCGATAACGTCCTTATTATCTTTCGGAAGCGGAGCGGGCTTCTTTTTGAGAGTCAGAGGATAAAGCATATTGAGTGGGAAAGGAAGCTCGTCCTTGATGTGAGCAACGATAACCTTAACAGGAAAATCAACCTGCTCAAGCGCCTCCAAAACCTTTTCGTAGAACAAGTCAACAACCAAAACAGCTTTACTGTTCGACGCTTTGACATAAAAAGCAATTTCACCTACTGCCGAAAGCGGATGAATCATAGCCGGAATAGCACCGATTCTGTTAAGCGCATAGAAGGTGTCGACACCCTGCGGAGTGTTCGGCATACAAACGGTAACGCAGTCGCCCTTTTCGATTCCGATGCTCATATAAGCCTTGCCGATAGCGTCAATTTTGTTGAAAAAGGTTTTATAATTAGTTTTCTTGCCCTTGAATTCGTAGGCAACGCTGTTCATCTTTTTCTTTTCTTCGGCGCTTTTTCTGACTGCCTCGTACATTGAACCCTGTGGATAGTCGAGGTGCTCCGGAATATCGCCGAAATACTTTAACCACGGAGCGTTCGGTGTGTTACTCATAAGAGACTATCTCCTTATTATAATAT
>CAMFQI010000147.1 GCA_945980015.1 uncultured Eubacterium sp.
GATTCCTCTACGTCTCGTGGGCTCGGAGATGTGTATAAGAGACAGGGTGCCAACACAGTATCACAATTGGGACAGCAAGTATGCTGCTTCTTGTAGCAGTCAAAGAGGGTTTCCAGTGGCAGCCTCTCGCCGCATTTCGAACAGTAGGATGAGTTTGCCTTTGCCACCCGACCGCACTGTGAACAGATTTTGGTTTTCTTCATCACATTGGGGCCGAAGCCAAAGTGTTCTAAATTCTTTAACCGTGCTTTTTGTATCATACTAATCTGTCCTCCCTTCGTAATTCAGCGTGTTGCCGCAGGAGGGGCATTTTCTGCCTGGGACTTCGACCTTGGCTCCGCAGGTCTTGCAGAATTTGGCTTCTGCTTCAAAGGGAGCACATTCTACACATTCTGCCACTTCGGGATTGAACATCGCATCAATAACCCACTTGCTGCATTTACGGCAGTGATTGAAATGCTTTTTGCCTTCCTTTTCCCAAGCAAGCAATAATTCCTGCTCAGGTGTTTCTGCCGTGTAGGTTTTCCTGGTCGTGCAAACGAGCGCACCCGATACATCACAGTAAAATTCGTAGCGGTTTCCTCCGGCATCGATGATGATCTTATAGATGGCTGTCTTTCTTTTACCCATAGATAGTCCTGTCCTTCCAAGACGCCAACAAGCAAGCTGCAACTTCTTTTTGAACATTCTCAGCTCACTATTGAAATTTTCAACACTTTGTGCTATAATATTAAAAATGGTTGGGGCGGACTCTGTGTTTCGTTGGCGCGTTGACAGAGTTCTTTATACAGGAACACAGTTCCTGTATAAAGGGGTACCCCTTTAACTTTTCGGAAAAAGGCAAGACCTTATACCCTCCTTTGGATACACTTGCAAGTTTAATTATACGGATTTGCTATCTTTTGTCCCCGTCAAAAACCCCTGAATTGATAGGATGAAATGAAAAAAAGTTTGTTTTTTTTGCGTTCAGCGGCAAAATTGATAGGAAAATTGATAGGCAGACCGTGGTGGCAACCCCACCGAGGAGGAAAACTATGAAAAAGGCATTATCTCTCATTTTGGCAGGGTTGCTCCTGTTATTGAGCCTGACCGGGTGCTCTCAAAACACAAAACTCGATCCCAATGATCCGGTGACTTTGACGATGTGGCATGTTTACGGGAGCCAAACCGAGTCCCCGCTGAACGACAGTATCAACGAATTTAACCGTACCATTGGTAAAGAAAAAGGTATCGTTATCAATGTTGTTTCGGTCAGCAGTTCTTCAGCTATTGACGAAGCTCTCACCGCCGCCGCAAAGAACACTCCGGGCGTCCCTGCGCTTCCTGATCTGTTCACGGCATATCCGAGAGTAGCGGAAATTATCGGGTACGATAACTTGCTGAATTGGAATGACTATTTTACCGAGCAGGAACTCGATGCCTTTGTCGGTGAGTTCATCGAGGAAGGATATTTTGAAGATAAATTACTGATGCTGCCTGTAGCCAAATCTACGGAGCTGCTGTTTGTCAATCAAACGCTATTTGATAAATTCGGCTCTGCGGCAGGTGTCAGCACGGAGAGTCTTTCTACCTTTGAAGGGTTGTTTGCGGCCTGTGAAAAGTATTATGATTGGTCGGATGGACAGGATATGTTCCAGATCAACGACTTTTATCATTACTCTCTGACCGGCATGGCAGCCTTTGGCGAGGACTTTGTTGTGAATGGCAAACTGAACCTTGAAAGTGAAGCCTTCGACAAGGTATGGGAGCCTATGGCTCACGCCGGTATCTACGGCGGTTTATGTCTTGGGGACGGCTATGCTTCTGACCGTTGGAAAACGGGCGAGGTCATCATCAACATCGGCTCTACCGCCGGCATCCTCTATTTGCGTGACTATGTGACCTATTCGGATAACACCACCGAGGATATTGAAACCTCTATCCTGGCATATCCACACTTTGCAAACGGCAATGCTACTGTTGTTCACCGTGGAGGCGGTCTGTTTGCCTTAAAGAACGAGGACGAGCGAAAGAACGAAGCGGCGGCTGTCTTTGCCAAGTGGCTGACAGAAAAAGAAAACAACCTCGGTTTTGTTACAAATGCCGGTTATCTGCCTGTTACAAACGACGCTTTCGATTACCTTTTTGACAATATCGAGACCGTTGAAAACGAAAAATACCGCCTGCTGTATAACGCAGTAAGCGGTATGTCCGACAAATATACCTATTGTGAGGTACCTGTGTATGAAGGTACTTCGGATACACAGTCCTCTTATGAAAAGAATGTAAAATCGGTTTTGCGTGCCGCACACGAGGAATACCTTAATCGTGTTGCCAGCGGTGAAGATCCTGACACGGTGTTGAACGAGCTTGTGTCCTCCACTCTTGCACAAATCTGCAGCCTTTATAATTAAGGTCTGCAGGTTGGATGCGAAAAAGGAGGAATCGCTATGAAATTGCAATACAAGCAAATTTACGAAAAGATCAAGACGGGGAGTGTGTCTTTAAGACGGCGCTTTGTGTTGTATGTAACTTCTGCCATTGTTACATCGGTTGTGTTGCTGCTTTTATTGTTGAGCCTGTTCGGCGTTCTTAATCCGGTGAATAGCCGCATAGATGCCCATCTTGACGATCAGCTCGACAATCACGTTGTACAGATGGAACGCGATGTTGATAAGCTGGCAGCATACTCTCTATCCTTTTCCGAACAGATGGAAGCGGTTATTGAGGACTATCTGACAGAACACGATCTGTCTTTTGGCGACTTAACAAATGACATTGATGCCTTGACCGCTTTGCAGGTAAAAGCTTTCGGAACCGTATATACCAATATCCGTATTGCCCCCTGCAGTGGTGCTTTCTACATATTAAACACGACAGTAAATAACACCCTTGATTCGCCCCGCTATAACGGAATCTACATTAAGTTTGCCAACCTCTACGCCGAGAGCACCATAAACACAAAGGTCGCTTTGTTTCGTGGCTCCTCTGAGATTGCAAGAAATAACGACATCAACCTTTACAGCACTTGGCAGAACGAAATGCAAACAGATGTGTTTGCTGATATGAGCGT
The DNA here is from genome assembly GCA_945980015.1 of uncultured Eubacterium sp. Taxonomy (GTDB): domain Bacteria; phylum Bacillota; class Clostridia; order Oscillospirales; family Acutalibacteraceae; genus Eubacterium_R. The sequence goes on from CAMFQI010000147.1 coordinate 3,053, forward strand.
ATTTGCTGAAAATGGTTATGTTTTGAGCAGCGTTACAAAGATTCCCGACACTTGGGAACGTGCAAGATATATTTATTCGCCGATATATGGCAAGGACGGTCAGGCAATCGGCATCTGCGGCTTTGAAATGAGCGATTTGTATCTCCAGCTCTCTTACAGCGCCGCCGATACGGAAAGTTCTCAAACCATATGTGCTCTGATTGATAAAACAGAGCAAGGATATGTAGGACAGTTTATCTCCAACCGTTCCGGCTATGTGCCCCCGGTATGTGAAAGCATTACTGTGAAGGAACACGGTTCTTTCTACGAATATCAATGTGGTGAATATGAATACATCGGCAAATCGAAGGACGTTGATATTGACGGAAACACCATAACCATTGCGATGATGTTCCCCAAGCAGCAATACGAAAGTATTGTCCGCGACGGACAGTTTAAGAATGTTGCCATTTTCTTCATTATTGCGGCGGTGGCAATCTGTGCCTGCTTGTGGTTGAGTAAGAAGTACATTACGCCAATCCGAAAGAGTATCACGCAGATCAAGACCAACAAGACGGATTTTACGCCGTCCGGAATTACCGAAATAGACGACCTTTTCGCTTTCCTTGCAGAGCAAGACCGTCAAAACGAAGCTGTGCTTGCGGAGATGGAAAGTCAGAAGGCAGAGATGCAGACCACGCTCGACCAAATGAGCAGTGAGCATAGTCAAGCGAAGCAGGAGATCACTCGTTTGGCATATTCCCGCAAAAACGAGGTTGACCCGGACGATTACGAGCAGTTCCTTTTGGGTATTAAATCGCTCACACCGATGGAACGAACAGTATTCAACCATTATCTTGAAGGCAAGAAAGTGAAAGAAATCATGGAGTTGGTCGGCTTCAAAGAATCCACCATCCGTTTCCACAACCGAAATATTTATTCCAAACTGGGAGTAAACTCGTTAAAACAGTTACTGCGGTTCGCCGCTATTATGAAGCGTGACGAAGAAGGAGGAGATAAAAAATGACATTGGCTGAAAGGCTTAATAAAATCATTGCCGAGCAGAATATTTCAAAAAGAGAGTTTGCAACGCGTGTCGGGGTATCCGAGAATTATATTTATACTCTGACCGGCAGCACGAACAAGGTCGCTACCTTATCTCCCACCCTTGCGAAAGTCATTGCTTACGAGTTTGGTTACGATGCGAATTGGATACTAAATGGGGATAAAACCGAATAATATAGGATAAGTCATCTCTTGTATTAGCTACTAATACCTATGTAGGATAACAGGAACAAGTCTGTAACAGACCTGTTCCTGTTTTTCTCTGATTTAGTCTATAGAATCATAGTCTATTTAGTTTTCCAATCACGATGTACCTCGC
>CAMFQI010000148.1 GCA_945980015.1 uncultured Eubacterium sp.
ATTCCTCTACGTCTCGTGGGCTCGGAGATGTGTATAAGAGACAGGTATTTGATATGTCAAGAGTATTTAATTTCAGCGCAGGTCCGTCAACCCTGCCGGAGAGCGTGCTCAAAAAAGCAGGCGACGAAATAATGGATTATAAGGGCAGCGGTCAGTCCGTAATGGAGATGAGCCACCGCTCAAAGTGGTTTGACGATATTATTAAGGAAGCTGAGGTGCTTATGCGTGAGCTTTATAATGTACCGGATAACTACAAGGTTCTGTTTTTACAGGGCGGCGCTTCGGCACAGTTTTCGGCTATTCCGCTTAATTTTATGAATAAAAACGGTAAGGCTGATTATATCATCACAGGTCAGTGGGCAAAGAAGGCATTTCAGGAGGCTCAAAAATACGGTGACGTAAAGGCTGTTGCTTCCTCGGCAGACAAGACCTTCTCGTATATCCCAAAAACAAAAGCAGAGGATTTCAGAGAGGACGCCGATTATGTATATATTTGTATGAATAATACAATCTACGGTACTGTTTATAAGGAGCTTCCTCCTGTTGGAGATAAGGTGCTTATTGCAGACGTTTCCTCCTGCGCATTGTCCGAGCCGCTTGACATCAGCAAGTTCGGTATGGTATATTTCGGTGCTCAAAAGAATGTTGCACCTGCCGGCTTGGTTGTTGCCATCATTCGTGAGGATTTGCTCGGAAACGCAAGAGATATCTGCCCTGTTATGATGAATTATAAGATTCAGGCTGACGCAGATTCGCTTTATAACACTCCTCCTTGCTGGACAATTTATATTTGTAAGCTTGTTCTTGAGTGGATTAAAGAGGAATTCGGCTCACTTGAAGCAATGAAGGCTCATAATGAAAAGAAAGCCGCAATACTTTATAATTTCCTCGATAACTCAAAGATGTTCAAGGGTACTGTTGTTCCCGAGGACAGAAGCCTTATGAACGTTCCGTTTGTAACCGACAGCGACGAGCTTAATGCAAAGTTTATTAAGGAAGCAACCGAAGCAGGCTTCGTAAACCTTAAGGGCCACAGAACAGTCGGTGGTATGCGTGCTTCTATCTATAACGCAATGCCAATCGAGGGCGTAGAAAAGCTCGTTGAGTTTATGGCAGAGTTTGAAAAGAATAATCAGTAAGAGGTATATATAATGTATAATATTAAATTACTTAATAAAATATCAAATGTCGGACTTTCAAAGTTTGACACAACAAAATATACATATGCAGACGATATTGAAAATCCTGATGCAATAATGGTACGTTCTGCTTCTATGCACGATATGGCTATGCCCGAAAGTCTGCTTGCCATTGCAAGAGCAGGCGCAGGTACAAACAATATTCCTGTTTCAGACTGTGCAAAGCAGGGAATAGTCGTTTTCAATACACCGGGTGCAAATGCAAACGCCGTTAAAGAACTTGTTGTTTTGGGACTACTCATTTCTTCAAGAAAGGTTGCAAAGGCTATTGATTGGTGCAAAACAATTAAGGACGAGGGCGACAATGTAGGCAAGACCGTAGAAAAGGGCAAGTCTGCATTCGCAGGACCCGAAATTAAAGGAAAGACTCTTGCCGTAATCGGTTTGGGTGCTATAGGAAGACTTGTTGCAGACGCCGCAGTAGCTTTAGGTATGGACGTTATCGGCTATGACCCGTTTTTGCCTGAAAATGCAGTGCTTAATCCGAGCGTTAAGGTAAACAATAATCTTTCGGAAATTTTCCCTGTTGCAGATTATGTTTCCGTTCACGTTCCTCTTACACCCGACACAAAGCATATGATTAATGCCCAAACTATTGCAACTATGAAGGATACTGTTCGTATTTTGAACTTTGCAAGAGGCGACCTCGCAGACAGTGACGCTGTTATTACCGCACTTGACGAGGGCAAGATGGCTTGCTATGTAACCGATTTCCCCGACGCAAAGCTTATCGGTGTTGACGGTGTTGTTGCAATTCCGCATCTCGGCGCTTCTACTCCCGAGAGTGAGGAAAACTGTGCCGCTATGGGCGCACAGGAGCTTATTGATTTTCTCGAAAAAGGAAATATCAAAAACAGCGTTAATATGCCTACCGTTATTATGGAAAGAACAGGCAAGGTGCGTATAACAGTAATTCATAAGAATCAGCCGAATATGATTGCTACTATAACAGACACAATCGCAAAGGACGGAGTAAATATCAGCTCGTTCGAGGATAAAATCAAGGGCGATATGGCTTACTCAATTATTGACTGCGACAGTGATGTCAGCGAAAAGGTTGTCAATGATATTGAGGCTCTTGACGGCGTTATCCGTGTTCGCACAATATTATAATGTGAATAATAAAGCTCTCGGTTTTCCTGCCGAGAGCTTTATTAATTATTTAATTCTGTTTTCTGACTATTCCGTATTCGCCAATATCCCTGCGATAATATTTGCAGGGCTTACCGTTTTTACTGTCCTCCAAAAACTTGCCGTATTCGTCTTGGTCAAGCTGTAAATCGCAGTAGTTCGTATCGTCCTCTTCGTCGTATACGTTGTACCAACAGCTGTCGCAAAGCTCCGCCATCAGTTGAGAATTTCTCCGTCTTCACTTTTTATCGGTACGCCGACATTTACAGAGCTTCTGTCAAGCTTCATAATTGGAATCATAAGCCCCGGCATACCGCACATTGTAGTTGTGTTGCTGATAATTTGGCGCAAAAACGGAAAAATTTGGTCAAAGGAATTTACGTGAATATCCGGCTTTTCGTCGTTTTCTCCGAACGAAAATTCGCCTACCATTTCAATCTTTATTTCAAACGGCTGCATATCGGTGTCGGAAACCTTGAAGTTCAAAACGCCTATGCACTTGTTTTCTGCGTCAATGTAGTTAACGTTGTATTTCACCTGGTTTTGAAGCTTAAGCTGAACGCCGTTTGTAACCTTGTTCTCAAACGAAATTGAATTTACCTTGTAGCCCTTTAACTCTACCATATGTCATTACTCCTTACTTTACTAATTTAACATTGTTGAGTCTTATGTCATCAACGGTCGGGCTTACAGCTCTGCCGTTAAATCTGATAAGCTCTAAGTTTTCGACATTTTCAGCGTCGATAGCGTGCTTGTAGTTGTCGCAGAGATTTCCCCACGACGTCTTTGTTTTTTCTATTAGCACATTCTTTGCATACCTGATGAAAAATGCCGAGTTGTCGTATTTTTCAACACCCCAATCGAGACAGGGGCGTAAATCGTAAAGACCGCAGTCCCATTTTGAAGTCTTTGTAAGCTCGATATTGCAGTTTTCAAAGGTGATGTCTTCGATGATGTTGTCGGCGTTGCCGTGAATGAGTACACCGTTTTCACCCTTTGCGGTAACATTGAAAAATCTTACGTTCTTGATTGTGCCGCTTTTTGTGTTTTCGTCACGGTTGAATGTTGTAATAACAATAGGCTCCGCAGTACCCCACCAATCAGGACAAAATCTGCGTGTTTCAATAATGATGTTTGAGTATGTAACGTTTTCTACGCAACCGCCGTCACGGATTTGAATTGAAAGACCTCTGTTGGATTTTGAAATAACACAGTTTGAAACAATAACGTTTTTGAAATCTCCGACGCCCTCGGTACCGATTTTTATTGCCGCCGAGGTTGAAACGAGAGTGCAACCGTCAATTATGATATTCTCGCACGGACCGTATTCGCTGTTGCCCTTGCTTGCCTTTAAGCAAATGCAGTCGTCTGCGCAGGTAACGTGACATCCCAAAATACGCACGTTTGAGCAATGGTCGGGGTCGATACCGTCCGAGTTTGCAACGTCAAGGTCGTTGAGTATGCGTATTCTGTCTATGAGTACGTCGTTGCAGCCTGCCGGATGAAGCGTCCAAAAAGGAGCGTCAACAACCGTAAATTCCTTAAAGGTGATGTGGTTGCTTTTTTCAATGTAAATAACTGTCGGACGGGGATAAAAGTCGCCTGTGACATAATATCTGTCCTTACGCTGAACAAAGGCGTGACCGTTTGCGTCAATAGTTCCCTCGCCGCTTATTGTACAGTTGTCTGCCTCATAAGCATAGATAAAAACGAAGCTCGGCTTTCCTGTAACGGGATTTCCAATAAGCGCAGTTTTCGGATCGTTAATCAGCTTGTTGGGTCGGATATATCCGTCGATATTTCCCGTTGCCTTTAGTCTTGCACCCTTTTGAATATGCAAATCAACATTCGGCTTTAATTTTATTGAGTCGCTGTAAAATATCTTGCCCGATTGCAAAACAACCTGACCTCCGCCGTTTTTTGAGCAATCGTCAATAGCGTGCTGAATAGCAAAGGCGTCGTTTGTTTTGCCGTCACCCTTTGCGCCGTATTGCAAAACATTATATATCTTCATACTTTTACCTCGCTGTTTGTTTTGATAATATAATAACATATAAAAAAGCTATTTACAAT
>CAMFQI010000149.1 GCA_945980015.1 uncultured Eubacterium sp.
TCCTCTACGTCTCGTGGGCTCGGAGATGTGTATAAGAGACAGAATTTATATTATGAAAAGATATTCAAGAATTACTCCGCAGGGAAGCAGGGATTTTCTCTTTGAGGAATGTGACGACAGACGAAAGGTAGAACGCACGGTTACCGAGCTGTTCAAGGAACATAATTACCGCAAGGTAATGACTCCGACTATTGAATATTTCGATGTGTTCAAGAGTGACAATACAGGCATTGAGCCTGAAGAGATGTTCAAAATGAGCGACTCCAAGGGTAGGACAACCGTGCTTCGTCCCGATAATACAATGCCTATTGCAAGGCTTGTCGCAACAAGACTTAATGACACTCAGCTTCCTGTAAGACTGTATTATAATCAATCTGTTTTTGTTCGTGCAAAGGATTTGGCAGGCAGACCGAGCGAGATTGCCCAAAGCGGCGTTGAGCTTATCGGAGACGGCAGTATTGATGCCGATATTGAGGTTATCAAAATGGCTGTCGAATGTCTAAAAAGATGCGACCTTAATTCCTTCAAGATTGAAATTGGAAATGCTGCATTTTTCAATTCAATTTTGAACAAAATGAATATTGACTCAACCGAAAAGGCAGATATAATAAATCTTATTGAAGCGAAGAATTATGCCGCTCTCGGAGATTTGCTTGACAAAATCGGCGACACTGATGAAACGAAGATTATTCGCCGTCTGCCCCGACTTTTCGGTGATGCCGGTGTTATTGACGAAGCGAAAAGACTTTACTCAAATCCCGACTCCGACAATGCTCTTGAATATCTTAAGGACGTTTACAGTCGACTTTGTAACGCAGGATTAAAAGACCATATCATTATTGATTTAGGACTTGTAAACCGTTCAAACTATTATACCGGAGTTATCTTCCACGGCTATGCCGAGGGTAGCGGAATAACCGTTTTGTCAGGCGGTAGATACGATAATCTGCTTGAGGAATTCGGTATGAGCGCCCCTGCTATCGGCTTTGCAGTTGAGGTATCCGCCTTGTGCGAGGCAATACGAGAGGTCATCAATGTTGAACGCCCTATTCGTATTGCGCTCACGAAGGGAAGACTTGAAAAAAAGACGATAGGACTTTTCAAGACTATGGGACTTGATACCACAGAGCTTGAAAATAAGGGCAGAAGACTGATTTTACCTGTTGATAAGTACGAAACCGTTTTGTCAAAGGCGCCCGATGTAATAACTTATGTAGAACACGGCGTGTGCGATATCGGTATAGTCGGAAAGGACACCATCGTTGAAAACGGAAATTCTTTTTATGAGGTAATCGACCTTAATATCGGTAAGTGCCGTTTTGCACTTGCCTGTCCGAAGGGCACTGATTTCTTTACAGGCTATAAGCGTAAAACCGTTGCCTCTAAATATCCAAAGGTTGCAAAGGAATTTTTTGCTTCAAAGGGTATGGATGTTGATGTAATAAAAATTGAGGGAAGCGTTGAACTTGCTCCGCTTTTGGGCTTGGCTGACGGTATTGTCGATATCGTTGAAACAGGCTCCACCCTAAAGGAAAACGGTCTTGAGGTTGTTGAGGAGATATTCCCGATTTCAGCGAGAGTAATTGTAAATATGGCGTCAATGAAGCTTCGCAAAGCAGAAATTGAAGCGTTTTTATCTGATTTAGAACTTGCGTGTCAGCTCGATAAGTAGGAGGATATATGAGAATAACAAAAGCAAACGGCAAGGTTGAATACGAGGTTGTAGAAAATCTCAAAAAGCGTTGCGGCGAAACTGACCAAAAGATAGTAGATATCGTTACTACTATTATTAATAACGTAAAGGAAAACGGCGACAATGCCGTGCTTGAGTACACTGTTCGTTTCGACGGCGGCGTTCCGAAGAAAACCGTTATAGAAAAGGACGAGCTTCAGGCTTATCTTGATATGGTTGACGATGATTTTAAGTCGGCAATAATAAAAGCAAAGGACAATATTTATGACTTCCATCTTCGTCAGGCTCAGCAGTCTTGGATGACTACTAAGGAAAACGGCGTTATTATGGGACAACGTGTAAGGGGATTACATAGAGTAGGTATTTATGTTCCCGGCGGTACTGCCGCTTATCCCAGCTCCGTTCTTATGAATGCCGTTCCTGCAAAAATCGCAGGAGTTAAGGAAATTATTATGGTAACACCTCCCGGAAAGGACGGAAATCCAAACCCGAATATTATGGCGGCAGCAGCAGTTGCAGGCGTTGATAAGGTGTTTATGGTAGGCGGCGCACAGGCTGTCGCAGCTTTGGCATACGGTACCGATAAAATTCCAAAGGTGGACAAGATTGTAGGACCTGGTAATATCTTTGTCGCAACTGCAAAAAAGCTGCTTTACGGAATTGTCGATATTGATATGGTTGCAGGACCGAGCGAGATTCTCATAGTTGCCGACAAAACGGCTGACCCTGCTTTTCTTGCCGCCGACCTTATGTCGCAGGCAGAACACGATAAGCTCGCTTCTGCGATTTTGCTTACGACTTCATCCGATTTGGCTCGTGCAACCGCTCACGAGATTGAAAAGCAGATAAAGTATCTTGAAAGACAGGCTATAATCGAAGAAAGCCTTGAAAACTACGGCGAAATAATTGTTTGCGAAAATCTTGACCAGGCTATTGATTTTGCAAACGAGCTTGCACCCGAGCATTTGGAACTTTGCGTTTCGGAGCCGCTTAAATATATCGGCAGAGTAGACAACGCAGGTTCGGTATTCTTGGGTAACTTCTCACCCGAGCCGCTCGGCGATTATTATGCAGGACCTAACCACGTTCTCCCGACCTCGGGAACTGCGAGATTTTTTTCACCACTCGGTGTTGACAGCTTTGTTAAGAAGTCCTCGTTTATTTACTACACTCCTGCCGAGCTTCGCAATGCGGCTGACGATATTATAAAGCTTGCCGAAACAGAGGGACTGACGGCCCATGCAAATTCAATAAAGGTTAGATTTAATTAAGGAATAATAAATATGCGTACATCTAATATTGAAAGAAATACAAAGGAAACTAAAATTAATATTGAACTTAATCTTGACGGCGGAGATGTCGATATTTCAACAGGTGTAGGCTTTTTCGACCATATGCTGACTGCGTTCGGCGTTCACGGTGGCTTTGGCTTAAGGGTTGAGGTTAAGGGTGATTTAGAGGTCGACACTCACCATACCGCAGAGGATACAGGCATTGTTCTCGGTAAGGCATTTAAGCAAGCGCTTGGAGATATGAGCGGTATTCAGAGATACGGAAGCTTTAATATTCCGATGGACGAAAGTCTTGCACAGGTTAGTCTTGATATTTCAAACCGTCCGTTTTTAGTGTTTAATGCAAAATTTGAGCAGGAGCTTTGCGGCGACTATGAAACCTGCGTAACCGAGGAACTGTGGCGTTCTTTTGCTATGAACAGCGGCATCACGCTTCATATCAACGTGCCTTACGGAACAAATGCTCATCACCAAATCGAAGCAATCTTTAAGGCAGTCGCTCACGCTCTAAAAATTGCCGTAACGAAAAATTCTGACGGTGCAGTGCTGTCCACAAAGGGAGTTTTATAATGATTATTTTTCCTGCTATTGACATGATTGACGGTAAGCCGGTACGACTTTATAAGGGCGATTTTGAAACGGCTCATCAGGTTGCAAACGATGTTCTTGAAACTGCGCAAGGCTTTGTAAATGACGGTGCTGAGTGGGTGCATATGGTAGACCTTGACGGCTCGCTTCAAAAAAAGCCGGTTAATTTCAACAGCGTTATTTCCGTTTTGGAAAATACGCCGCTTAAGATTGAAATAGGCGGTGGAATACGCACGTTAAACGATATTGATTTTTATGCCGACAAGGGTGTAAAACGAGTTATTTTAGGCTCCGTTGCACTCAAAGACCCCGAGCTTGTAAAACAGGCGGTAAAGGAATTCGGAGAATTGGTCGCAGTCGGCATTGACGCAAAAAACGGCTTTGTTGCAACTGAGGGTTGGACCAAAGGCTCAGATACTCATTTCATAGAGCTTGCAAAGCGTATGGAGGATTTTGGAGTAAAAACAATAATTTATACCGATATTTCAAAGGACGGAACGTTGACAGGCCCTAATACGGAGCATCTTGTTGAGCTCAATAACGCCGTTTCCTGCAATATTACCGCCTCCGGCGGAGTTACGGATATTAATGATATTATTACGCTTCGTAATAATAATCTTTACGGTGCAATTTGCGGCAAGAGTATTTATCAGGGTACTCTGTCCTTGGCTGAAGCAGTGGAGGTATGTAAATGATTGATTTGGACAAATATTTCAAAAAGGGCGAGCTAATTCCCGCTATCGTTCAGGAGGATAGTACAGGCGAGGTTTTGATGCTTGCTTATATGAATAGAGAGTCGCTTCAAAAAACGA
>CAMFQI010000150.1 GCA_945980015.1 uncultured Eubacterium sp.
TGCGATCATTTCGTTGAGCTTCTCACCTGCTGCAACACCTGCAAGGAATCTGCCCTCGTAGATAGCAGAGAATGCATTGTGGAAGTTTGCAAGGTTTTCGGTGTGAGCCTTTGTACCTGTTGCGTGAAGGAACTGTACGTCTGTGAATTCCTTAGCAGCCTGAATCATATAGTCCTCATGACCGAAGCTGTCTGCAAGAATAAGGTTACAACCCTCGTCAACAAGCTCTGCTGCTGCCTCGTAGCAAGCCTGACCCTCTTCGATGTTGTTCTTCTGAACAAGCTCAACGCCCATCTTCTGTGCAGCTTCCTGAGCAGCTACGATGAAGTTCTTGTCGTAGGTTGAGTTCTCATCGTGAAGAGTAATCAAACCAAGCTTTACCGTCTTGCCTGCGTTTCCTGCTTCGCCGTTATCTTTTGCCGAACAGCCGACAAATGCTGCCACTACGAATAATGCGGCAAGGATAACAGCTAAAACTCTTTTTGTGATTTTCATTTGTGTTTCCTCCGTTATGAAAATATTTTATTATAAGGCATATTGCCGAATAACCTAATGAAAATTAATCTCTGAAAACGATTTCGCCCGTTTCGTCGTTCATAGAGTCGATAATTGCAAGGGATTCAACTCTTATTCCTGCCTCGCGAAGTGCGTCGCCGCCGTGCTGATAGCCCTTTTCGATAACCGTGCCGCAGCCTGCAAGCTCGGCTCCGCTTTGCTTAACCAAATCAATAAGTCCCTTGAGCGCATTACCGATAGCGAGAAAGTCGTCGACTATAAGCACCTTGTCGCCGGGGTTCAAAAACTTCTCGGAAACGATGATGTTATATGTAGTTGAATGGGTAAACGACTCAACCGACGACGAATAAACATCGCCTGCGATATTCTTCGTTTTGTTCTTTTTTGCAAAAACCAAAGGGCATTCGAATTCCTGAGCAACAACGGTACCAATTGCGATACCCGATGCCTCGATAGTCAGAATTTTGTTAACGCCCTCGTCCTTAAATAACCTATGAAATTCTTTTCCGACCTCACGCAAAAAGGTGCAGTCGATTTGGTGGTTGAGAAAACAGTCTACCTTTAATATGTTTCCGGGATAAACCTGTCCCTCTTTAACGATTTTTTCTTTAAGCAAATCCATAATGCGCCACCTGTAACAAATTATTACTATAATATGTTTACATAATAATATAACTTGCAACAAAATTCAACATAAATTATTCGTTTGATACCGTTTTTTAATAATTTTGTTCAATGCGTTGCAAAAGTGCGTGATTTTGGCGGGTTAGTTGTATATTTTTACTCTTGTAAAGAATGGTATTTCGGTGTATGCTAATAGCAACAAGCGTATAAATCCGCTTGTTGAGTGAAGAGATAAGTGAGAAAAGATAAGAGAATCGGTTTGATTGATTATAGTTTTTTATCCCCTCAGTCAGCAAAGCTGACAGCTCCCCTTGCAACAAGGGGAGCCTTGGTTGGTTAAAACAGCGTTTTGTCTTGAACATTTGGCTCCCCTTATGGTAAGGGGAGCTGTCACGCAGTGACTGAGGGGATAAGAAAATTAATTCTTATACACAAAAACGAGGTACGATATGATAAAAATGATTGCATTGGATTTGGACGGTACGCTGATGTATACCGACCATATGACAGTAACCGAAAACAACCGCAGAGCGCTCAGGCACGCTCACGAGCACGGTTCAAAAATTGCGATTTCAACCGGCAGAACGCTTGCCATAATCGGTGACGTATGCGAGCAGGTGCCCGAAATAGACTACATTATGTACTCAAACGGTGCGGGAGTTCAGGACAGAAAAACAGGCGAGATTATCTATAAGAATTTTATGAGCTATGATTTTTGCCGTGATATTCTTGAAAGGCTCGACTCTTTGCCTGCGTTTATTGAGGTATATATCGACGGCGTTGACTATGTTCAGCCCGACAAGTCAAAATATTTCGGCGGCGATATTTTGCCGAAGGAATTTATCGAAAGACTTACAGAGCAGATGACGCCGGTTGACAGTCTTTTGGAGACTGCAAAGGGCAGAGAAATCGAAAAAATCACAATCTATATTCCGGACAAAGACGAATTTAACAGGACGTGGAATATGCTCAAGGCAACCAATGGAGTTCAGCTGGCCTCGTCATTGCCGATAAGTATGGAAATTACGAAAGCAGGCGTAAACAAGGGTGCGGCGCTTGACGGAATGTGTAAAGTGCTCGGCATAACCGCCGACGAATGTATGGCGTTCGGCGATGCAGGAAACGACTGCGATATGCTTGAATATGCGAAATATTCCTTTGCTATGGCAAACGGCACGCAGGAATGTAAGCAAAGCGCAAAATACGAAACAAAATCAAATGCCGAGGACGGCGTTGCGTATGGCATTATGCAATTTATTCCATAAAACATTCCGATATCTTAAATAATTTGGAATATCATGTTGATTATGCAGTCAAAAAGCGGTATAATATTTCGGATAATTAAGTGTTTACAGGAGGAAGATTAAATGAAAATCAGCGACTCAATCAAATATACAGGCGTAAACGATTACGATGTTGACCTTTTTGAAGGACAGTACATACTTGAAAACGGTATGGCGTACAATTCTTACGTCATTCTCGACGAGAAGACGGCGTTGCTCGATACCGCCGACAAAATCGCCGTTGACAGATGGCTTGAAAATATTGACGAGGCACTTGGTGACGTTGTTCCCGATTATCTTGTTGTTCATCATTTGGAGCCTGACCACAGCTTTGGTATTCAGGCGGCTTGCGACAAATTCCCGAATATGAAGCTCGTTATGAGCGCAAATGCAAAGAGAATGCTGCCGCAGTTTGTTGACGTTGATTTGGACAGAGTTATCACCGTTGCTGAGGGCGATAAATTGGAGCTCGGTGCTCACACCCTTAATTTTGTTGCGGCTCCGATGGTACATTGGCCGGAGGTTCTCGTTTCATATGAAAGCAGCGAAAAGGTGCTTTTCTCGGCTGACGCATTCGGTAAATTCGGCACAACCGACGCTGACGAGGGCTGGAGCTGTGAGGCAAGAAGATATTACTTCAATATCGTCGGCAAGTTCGGTGCGCAGGTTCAAGCACTTCTCAAAAAAGCCGCAGGACTTGATATTCAAACAATTTGTCCGCTTCACGGCCCTATTCTTACAGACACAATTCCCGAGGTTTTGAAGCTTTACAACACCTGGTCGTCATACGAGCCAGAGGACAGGGGCGTATTCATTGCCTGTGCTTCGATTCACGGAAATACTCTTAAAGCCGCAGAGAAGCTTAAGGAAATTCTTGAGGAAAAGGGCTGTCCGAGAGTTGCGCTTGCAGACCTTACACGTGACGATATTGCGGAATGTGTTGAGGACGGCTTCCGTCACAGCGTGCTCGTTTGTATGGCTTCGTCATACGACGGCGGCGTTTTTGCACCGATGGACGATTATCTCAATCACCTTGCACATAAGGCTTTCCAAAACAGAGCCGTTGCACTTGTTGAAAACGCCTCGTGGTCACCATGCGCAATTCGTACAATGAAGGCTCATTTTGAGAATATGAAAAACATCAAGCTTCTTGATAAAACCGTTTCAATCAGAACACGTATGACTGACGAAAACGTTGAACAGCTCGGCGCACTTGCAGACGAGATTATGGCGAATGTTTAAGACAAGACTAATAAGTTAACATACAAAAATAATAATCCTTTCGGTGTTGGAAATACTAACTATATCACATCGAAAGGATTTTTTTATGAAAAGTTTAAGCGGAACAAAAACTCAGGCAAATCTTATTACCGCCTTCACGGGCGAATCACAGGCTCAAACAAAATACACTCTTTTTGCAAAAAAAGCAAGGGACGACGGCTACAACGAAATCGCACAGATTTTTGAAGAAACGGCAAACAACGAGCGTGCTCACGCAAGGCTGTGGTACAAATATCTGCACAATGACGAAATGCCGAATACGAACGAAAATTTAAGCGAATGCATAGACGGTGAATACTTCGAGTGGAGCAATATGTATCCCGAATTTGCAAAGACGGCGCTTGAAGAGGGATTTACCGAAATTGCAAGGCTTTTTGACCTCGTTGCAAAGGTTGAGCAGCAGCACGAGGCACGCTACAGACGATTGCTTTCAGACGTCGAGGGCGGCAGGGTCTTTGCAAAGGACGGCAGTGCAATTTGGATTTGTATGAACTGCGGCAATATCGTTGTCGGCAAGTCAGCGCCCGAAATATGTCCGCTTTGCAAAAAGCCTCAGGCGTATTTCAAAGAAGTCAAACAGCAATAATTTAATAAAATTATGAATTTAATCTTGACAAAACCGATGTTAACAGTTATAATTGGTTTTGCAATTGCGGATTTAGCCTGTCTCTTATACA
>CAMFQI010000151.1 GCA_945980015.1 uncultured Eubacterium sp.
AATTACATAAAAATCAAGTTGACAAAACAGCTAAAATATGGTATAATAAATATATAAGAATAAACAATAAAGGAGATATATATTATGGGAAAGGTTGTATGCCCTTGGAATCTCATTACCGACTTCATCACAGACGCATTTGTCGGCTACGGAGTTCCGAGAGAGGATGCAGAAATTTGCACCGATGTGCTTTTGGAATCCGATAAAAGAGGAATCGAAAGCCACGGCTGTAACAGATTTAAGCCGATTTATATCGACAGAATTGTCGCAGGAATTCAAAACCCTGTTACAAATTTTGAAATAGTTAAGGAAACGCCCTGCACTGCAGTTGTTGACGGTCATGACGGAATGGGTCAGGTTATCGGCTACAAAGCAATGCAAATGGCAATCGACAAGGCAAAGCAATACGGCTTGGGTATGGTTGCCGTTCGCAATTCTTGTCACTACGGTATTGCAGGCTACTATGCAACACAGGCTACCGAGCAGGGTTGTATCGGCTTTACAGGAACAAATGCAAGACCGTCCGTAGCACCGACCTTCGGCGTTGAGGGTATGTTCGGAACAAACCCGCTGACTATGGGTATTCCGTCGGACGAAGCGTTTGATTTCGTTCTCGACTGTGCAACCTCTATCACACAAAACGGAAAAATTGAATATTACGAAAGAATCGGCGAAGCTGTTCATCCGGGCACTGTAATCGGTCTGGACGGTGAAAGCGTTGAGGGTGACGCAGGCGAAGCATTAAAGCGTATTCGTCAGGGTACCGCCGCACTTACTACCCTGGGTGGTATCGGCGAAGACCTCGGCGGCTACAAGGGATACGGCTACGCTATGATTATTGAGCTTCTTTCGGCTGTTTTGCAGGATGGTAACTACGGCAAGGCACTCAACGGTAAGGACGAAAACGGCAACCTCGTTCCCTACCATCTCGGTCATTTCTTCCTTGCAATCGACACCTCGAAATTTGTCGGCAAAGAGGAAACGAGAAAGAAGACAGGCGAAATTCTCCGTGAGGTAAGAGCTTCCAAAAAGGCTCCCGGACAGGAGAGAATTTACACCGCCGGCGAAAAGGAATACCTCGTATGGAAAGAAAGAGAGAACTCAGGCGTTCCGATTAACGAGGCTGTTCAAAAGGAAATTAACGAGGTTAGGGACAAGCTCGGTCTTTCCTACACATTCCCTTGGGAAGATAATTACGTTCCTTACGAAAAGGACGAAAAGATTACATCTCATATTGAGAGAAAATAATACAAACGAAAATTTTTTTCAGGGCAGCTTGCCCTTGGGCAACTGTCCGAGGGCAAGCTTTTACATTTTTGTTATTTAATTCACAATTAATACGGTATTGTTATTATACCGGAAAGGAACACAATATGAATATCAGAGAGGAATCGCTTCAAAAGCATTACGAATGGAACGGAAAAATCGAAGTCGTTGCAAAGGCAAAGGTAAACGACAGCAAGGCTCTTTCGCTTGCATACACACCGGGCGTTGCCGAGCCTTGCCTTGAAATTCAAAAGAACATCAACAAATCGTACGAGCTTACAAGAAGAAACAATTTAGTTGCCGTAATCACGGACGGCAGCGCAGTTTTAGGCTTGGGCGACATCGGACCCGAGGCAGGTATGCCGGTTATGGAGGGCAAATGCGTTTTGTTCAAGGAATTCGGAGACGTTGACGCCTTTCCGCTTTGCGTAAAAACAAAGGACGTTGACGAATTCGTTGATACCGTATACAACATTTCAGGCTCGTTCGGTGGAATTAATCTTGAGGATATTTCGGCACCGAGATGCTTTGAAATCGAACGCAAGCTTATAGAAAAATGCGACATTCCGATTTTCCACGACGACCAGCACGGAACGGCAGTTGTTGTAAGTGCCGCACTCATCAATGCAACAAAGATTATCGGCAAGGAGTTGTCGCAATGCAAGGCGGTAATTAATGGCGCAGGCGCAGCAGGAACGGCTATTGCAAAGCTTTTGATGACCTTGGGCTTAAAGGATGTTATTCTCTGCGACAGAACAGGCGCAATCTACGAGGGCAGAGAAAAGCTCAACGACGCAAAGCAGGAAATCGCAAGGCTCACAAACCGTGGTATGACAAAGGGCGGACTTAAGCAGGCTATTGTCGGTACTGACATTTTTATCGGCGTTTCAGCGCCCGGCGTTCTCACGCAGGAAATGATTAAGACTATGCACAAGGACCCGATAGTTCTTGCTATGGCTAATCCGACTCCCGAAATTATGCCCGACGAAGCAAAGCAAGCCGGTGCAAAAATCGTCGGCACAGGTCGTTCGGACTTTCCTAACCAAATCAACAACGTTGTTGCATTCCCCGGCATTTTCCGAGGCACTCTCGATGTTAGAGCAAGCGCAATAACCGAGAATATGAAAATTGCCGCCGCCTATGCGATTGCGTCCCTTGTTGACGATGACAAGCTAAGCTGCGACTACATTCTCCCCTACGCCTTTGATGAGCGTATAAAAGACACAGTTGCAAAGGCAGTTTCCGATGCGGCCCGTAAGGACGGCGTTGCAAGAATCTAATACTGTAAATGAAAATAAAAGGGTTGCTCGATGAAAAGCAACCCTTTTTGTTATTTCTTTTTTCCAAGTGCGATTGCCCTTGCGGAATTTGCAACTGCGATAAGGCACACTCCGATATCGCCGAAAATCGCAAACCACATCGGTATTTCCCTTGCAAGCACAACATCAAGCACAAGTATTACCGCCTTAATAAATATTGAAAAATAGATATTTTCAAGCGCAATATTATGCACCTTTTTTGCTGTTTTCTTAACAACTTCAACGGCGCCGTCATTCTCTTGAAGAATAACCATATCCGCCGCCTCAACACTCTGAGCCGTGCAATCCTCGCCGACTGCCGCAGAAACATCAGCCGCTTCAAGCATCGGCAAATCATTTATACCTTTGCCTAAATATATTACCCTATGGCCGTTATTTTGGAGCACCTTAACATTGTCAACGCTCTTATCATCCTTATAGGTAATAACAGTATCGCAATCGTTAATCTCATCAAGCGTTTGTGTGTTCTTAACAAAAACGCCGTCAGCCGAGCACGCTCCGATTCCTGCGCTGAAGCAAAGCGGAACCGAAATAACTATTGCGCACGGACAACCGACAACGATTGCGGCAAGTCCTCTATGGAGCCATTCACTCCACTCACCGCCCATAAGAAGCGGCGGTATAACAGCTATCAAAACCGAAATAATACAAATAACCGGAGTATATACTCTCGCAAATTTCGTTATCATTTGCTCGGTTTTGCTCTCCTCATTATCGTAATGACGAGGGAGCGTATAGCTCTCGTGCTTTTCGTCGAATATTCTGTCGATTTCCCTGCGGCTTCTTGACACGGCGGCACCCTGAACGAATTCGCCAATAGTAAACAGAAGCATAACGGCAACGCCCTCGGTATATTCGCCTATAACAAACGCTCCTATCGAAGCAACGCTCATAAGGAAATTTTCGTCAAATATCCTGCCGTGAACAACGCCCTCAACAGCGTTTTTAACAACATTAAAGCCGACCGTCAGATATGCAACTATATAGCAAATCAAATAAGCATATTCCGATATTTGCGTAAATTCGCCTATGATATAGCCAGCAACAAAGAAAACAATGCTGATAATAATGCGTGTCAGTACTTCCTTTTTGTGCTCCTTAAAATGATCGTCACCGCAACAGCCGCAGCCGTGATTATCGGGAGTATGATTTTCGCAGCAGTTTTCGTAGTTATGATTATGCGTATGATTATGACCTTCGTGATTGTGCTCACTCATAAAATTCACTCGCCTTTCTTATGCGATTTTTACATTATAGCACAACGTGACTGTTAATACAATACCGTGTTTTATGCAATTTTTTGCCATTTTTTGTCAAGCGATATTCAAAATTTTGTAAAACACCAACAAATATTACAAAAAGGTTACAAAACATTTGGTCATTTTCCATATAGATTACAAGGTGTGTTTTCTGTTATAATGTTGCACGTTGTGAGTAAACCCCTCACAAAAACTGAATAAGCGAGTTCAATCGAAAACATTAAAGATTTCGTAATCATCCAAAAGTGGTACAAAGGGGTATCGTACCACCCAAAGAAAAAGGAAGGTATTTTATGGCTAAGAAGAAAACCCTGCTTATGGTTCCCGCTATACTTATAATGGCGTTTGTAATGTTAATTGCTGCGCCTGTCAGCGCAAGTGCAGATGACAGCGGATATGTTCCGAGGCTCACCTCACCAAACTCAAGCATTCCGTATTACAGCAGACAACTGAATTATTATTTTCAAACAGGAACCGGTATGCCGAACTGCGTTGCTTATGTCTACGGCAGAGTGTACGAAATGAACGG
>CAMFQI010000152.1 GCA_945980015.1 uncultured Eubacterium sp.
AGGCGAAAAACGCCAAAAGTGGCTTAGATTCGATGTCTAAGCCACTTTTACAATCCCTCCGTCAGCACAATACGCTGCTACCTCCATTTACACAAAGGAGGCTCAATTCGGTTTGTTTAATTTATATGGCGTGTTTCAGTCCACTTTATCGACAGTCTAACGGCTCGGAAATCCCGAGCCGTTAAACTTTTTTAGTATTCAATACCCTTACGAGCCTGAACGCCGTTATCATAGGGGTGTTTTTCTTTTTCAAAACGTGTGACATAGTCGGCAATTTCGTTCAGGGCTTCATTGTGGTAATGACCGGTTATGATATATTCTCTACTGCTATCGGATAAAACCGACTTTGCCTCATCAAACGATATAAATTTGGGGATTAAATCGGCAAATTCATCAAGAATAACAACTTCATAGTTACTGCTTTTCACATGCTCGAGAGCCTTTTTTACCCAAGGCAGATATTCCTCAACACCGACATTGAACGGAATTTTTTCAGGTGCAGGGTAAATGTCAAAGGGTGCCGAAGCAAGCTCGCTTGATTTATTATCCTTAAAAAAGCGAACAAGCAAAACACTCATATCGTTTCCCCTTGCACGCAGACCGACGCCGAGCGCAGAGCTTGTTTTTCCCTTGCCGAAGCCATAATAATAATGAATCATCTTATTCTGACTTCTTCCTTTGTCTTAAATCTATAGCCATAGCTATCGAGCAAGCGCATTTTATTAAGCGCAACCGTTGCACCCTTTCCGGCGCAAAGGCTCGGAAAAGGAGCGACCTCAACATCAACGTCAAGCTCCTGTGCAAAAAGCTTATCAATTCCGTACATTTCGGCGGAGCCGCCCGTAAGAATGATATGCGACGATACAATATCGGCAACAAGCTGAGGCGAGGTTCTCTCAAACATTATCTGCGCCGCCGCAACAATTTCCTGTAATAACGGCTTCAGGCAATGATATATCTCCGACGACGACACCTCAACAGTTGTCGGCATACCGTCCTTTACGCTTCTGCCCTTAACCGTCATAGTAATCTTATCCTCACGTGGAATAGCCGAGCCTATCTGCTTTTTTATTTCCTCGGCGGTACGAATTCCGACAAGCACGTCGTATTTTTCCTTTATAAATTTTGCAATTTCCTCATCAAAGGTATTACCTGCGATTTTAACATTCTCGCACTGACTCATAGTGCCCTGCGACACAACCGCCATATCCGTTGTGCCACCGCCGATATTTATGACAAACGCACCATTTGGCTGTAAAAGGTCAACGCCTGCGCCGAAAGCCGCACAAAGCGGCTCTTCAACAAGACAAACCGACCTTGCGCCTGCCGAAATAATAACCGACACTATTGTTCTTTTTTCAACATCGGTTGCAAGCGCAGGTACGCTCGCAACAACTCTCGGCTTAAAAATGCTCTTTTTTATTACTCTCGAAATGAAATATCTAATCATCTGCTGAGTCATATTATACGAGCTGATTGCTCCGTTGCGAAGCGGCTGCATAACAGTAATTCCGGCAGGCTCTCTGCCCTCCAAATAGTAGGCTCTTCTGCCGGCATAAAGCATTTTTTCGGTCTCGGTATTATATGCAACATAGCTTGGCTCGTTAATAACAACGCCCTTATTCGGAACTGTTATCACAACATTGCTCGTTCCTAAATCTATACCTAAATCATAACCAAACATCATTTACACCCTTAAACAAAATATATAATATATTACAACAGACGTATTAAAAAGTCAATCAATACAGGCTCAAATCATTTTCGTCATTCAAAATAAAATATTTCAACGCACTGTACCGTCTTGATTTTTTATCATTATCGACCATCTTTTTTATTGTTGCCTCATCGCCGACAAGTACGATAAGACGCTTCGCCCTCGTCAGCGCAGTATAAAAAAGATTGCGGTATGCGAGCATCGGCGGTACGGACAAAACAGGCATTACAACACATTCAAATTCGCTTCCCTGCGACTTATGAACTGTCATAGCATAAGCAAGCTCAAGCTGATTAATGTTCTCAACGCTGTACATTGCTTCCTTGTCATCATAGCGAACATTAATAATGTCGTTTGCCTTATCAATTCTTGTCAGTATACCGATGTCACCGTTAAAAACACCTGAGCCGCTTTCACCGTTTTTGAACCAAGGAACGTCGTAGTTATTTTTTATCTGCATAACTCTGTCGCCCTCACGCAGAATATATCCCTTGTAACGTATTTCCTGCTTTGATTTATCGGGTGGATTAAGCTGAGATTGAAGTATTGTATTAATGCTTTCTGTTCCAAGCTCGCCCTTTCTTCCCGAACACAAAACCTGAATATCTCCCATAGGCTCCAAGCCGTACCCTGCGGGCAATCTCGAAATAACAAGGTCTTTGATTTTATTAAGTGCGTTAAAACGATTAACCTCACGAAGCATAAAGAAATCACTTTCGCCGCTATTGTCGAACTCAGGCATTTCACCGTGAACAACCCTGTGAGCGTTAGTAACAATTTTGCTTTTCATTGCCTGACGGAAAACCTTGTCAAGAACAACGGTACTGATAAGGCCGCTGTCTATCATATCACGAAGAACATTACCTGCGCCGACCGGCGGAAGCTGATTTTGGTCGCCTACCATAATAAGTCTGCAATGAAGCGGAAGAGCGTCAAGCAATGCGCAAAACAGAGTTATATCAACCATCGAAAGCTCATCAACGATTACGGCGTCGCAATCAAGCGGATTGCGTAAATCGTGAACAAAGCTCTGCGTACCTTCACCCTCTTTGTATTCAACCTCTAAAAGACGGTGGATGGTTTTTGCCTCATATCCCGTAAGCTCCTCCATTCGTTGTGCGGCTCTGCCTGTCGGTGCGGCAAGCGAAACCTTTAAGCCACGATTTTTCATAAGCTGAATAATTCCCTTAACGGTTGTTGTTTTGCCTGTACCGGGACCGCCTGTAAGAATTAAAAGCCCTTTATTTACTGCTATTTCAACAGCCTGTCGCTGCTTTTCGTCAAACTTGATATTACTGCTGCTTTCAAAGGCGTATATCTCGGACGGCTGAATTTCATTTTTTACAGGAGGATATTCAGCCATAATTTTTATTCTGTCAGCAACGTCACGCTCGCATCTGTAAATATAAGGCAAAAACAAAAAATCTCTGCCGTCAACCGTCTTTTGTACTACAGCTTTGCTCTCAATAGCGTTGTCTATTGCCATATCAACATCGTCATCGTTACATTCAAGCAATTCTTTTGCCGGCGCAAATATTTTATCTCTCGGAATACAGGTATGACCGTTGCCCAAATTATGACGCAGTATGTAGCAAATACCTGCCTGCGCTCTGTAATCAAACGGCGGCTTTTCACTCAAATGCTCAACAATTTCATCGGCACGCAAAAATGTTATTCCTGTTTGTTCACCTATGAGCGCATAAGGGTTAGCCTTTACAATATCAAGCGCCTCACCCTTGAGCATATTATATGTTTTAAGTGCTTCGTTTTGGGAAAAGCCGAGAGAAATCAAGCCTGTCAGAGTTTCTCGGGATGCAAACTGACACTTAAAGTCCTTTGATATTTCCTTTGCCTTTGATGAAGAAATGCCTTTTATTTTCGCAAGTCTTTCAGGCTC
Source organism: uncultured Eubacterium sp. (assembly GCA_945980015.1). GTDB lineage: Bacteria > Bacillota > Clostridia > Oscillospirales > Acutalibacteraceae > Eubacterium_R. The sequence goes on from CAMFQI010000152.1 coordinate 3,615, forward strand.
ATTTTCAAGAACCTCAAAGGTCTGCGTGCCGAACGCTTCGACGATTTTTTGAGCAGTTGCACTACGCACGCCCCTTACAATACCCGACGACAAATACGCAAGTATTCCGTTTATATCGGCAGGAAGTCGCTGAATTACCGACTCTGCCTTAAACTGTCTGCCGAAGCTACGGTGAAAATCCCATTTCCCGCAGCATTCAACCTCTGTACCGACCGCAAGCTGTCCGACTGCGCCTACGACAGTAACAGCCTCCTCGCCCGTGTTAATCTCGGCAACGCAAAAGCCTGTGCTTTCGTTATAAAAGGTCACATCCTCAACGGTGCCTATTAACTTTTCCTGACTTTCATTTTCCATACAAAAAACCTCTGCGACAATTATAACACATACACACATAAAATGCAAAACGATTATTCCCACCCAAAGAAACACCGGTTTGCAAAAAAAAGAGTAGGCAAAACTGCCTACTCTTATAATCGGGTTTATCGTTTTAGATTACTCGTTGATAGAAACAACAACGCCTGAACCTACTGTTCTACCGCCTTCACGGATAGCGAAACGAAGACCTTCTTCGATAGCGATAGGAGTGATAAGTTCAACATTCATATCAACGTTATCGCCGGGCATACACATCTCTACGCCTTCAGGAAGAGTGATAACGCCTGTTACGTCAGTTGTTCTGAAATAGAACTGAGGACGATAGTTGTTGAAGAAAGGAGTATGACGGCCACCCTCGTCCTTTGAAAGAA
>CAMFQI010000153.1 GCA_945980015.1 uncultured Eubacterium sp.
ATGTATCGGGCAATTTAAGGGTTATTCGCAACGTTCCCTTAAAGCTCAAAAAAAACCTGCCCTATATTGAAGTCAGAGGCGAGGTTTATATGCCGAAAAAAAGCTTTGACAGAGTTGTTGACCGTCAGCTTATCAACGGTGAAAAGCCGTTCAAAAATCCCCGAAATGCTGCCGCAGGCTCACTTCGTCAAAAGGATAGCGAGGTGACAGCCGGCAGAGGGCTTGATATTTTCATTTTTAATATTCAGCAAATTGAGGGTGAAACGCTTAATTCTCACAAGCAAAGCCTTGATTATCTAAGAGAACTTGGCTTCAATACCGTCCCTTATTATGAAAGAGTTGATACAATCGAGGAGGCTTTTTCAAAGGTTGAACAAATCGGAGAAATGCGAGGCGAACTTGAATTTGATATTGACGGTGCGGTAATAAAGGTTGACGATTTTTCCGACAGAGAGATTTTAGGCTCAACCGTAAAATATCCGAAATGGGCAATTGCATTTAAGTATCCTCCCGAGGAAAAGCAAACGAGAATTGTCGATATAGAAATTACCGTAGGCAGAACAGGAAAGCTTACTCCTACCGCTGTTTTGGAGCCTGTACATTTGGCAGGTACTACTGTATCAAGAGCAACGCTTCATAATCAGGATTTTATTGCTCAAAAGGGCGTTAATATCGGCGATATAATCACAGTCAGAAAAGCCGGAGATATTATTCCCGAGGTTCTTTGTGTAAACGAAAAGCACAGTGAGGGCTATTTTGTTTACCCAACTCATTGTCCGTCCTGTAACCAAACGCTTGTCAGCGAGGAAAATGAGGTTGATATTAGGTGTATAAATCCGGAATGTCCCGCACAGCTTTTGAGAAATCTCATTCATTTTTGCTCAAGAGACGCTATGGATATCGAGGGGCTTGGTCCGAGCATTATTGAAACCTTTGTCGACAACGGTATGATAAAGGATATATCCGATATTTATCATCTTAATGCAAAGGATATTTCGGCATTAGACGGATTTCAAACAACAAGTGCAAACAATATCATATCTTCAGTCGAAAAAAGCAAGAACAATGATTTGGGTAAGCTTATTTTTGCATTCGGTATACGTCATATCGGCTCAAAGGCGGCAAAGCTTCTTTCCGATTATTTCAAAAATATCGACGCAGTAATGAATGCCGAGGTTGATGATATTTTGAAAATTGACGGCTTTGGTGACGTTATGGCTCAGGCGGTATATGATTATTTTCATTCTCAGGGCGCAGTTGAGCTTATTGCCGAGCTTAAAGAAGCAGGCGTAAACACCGAAAGCAAAAATGTTATAAAGGATAATCGTTTTGAGGGAAAAACCTTTGTTTTAACAGGAACCCTGCCTAATCTTAAACGAAGCGAGGCTTCTAAAATTATTGAAAGCTTTGGCGGAAAAACCTCTTCCTCGGTCAGCAAAAAAACCGACTTCGTTTTGTCGGGTGAGGCAAGCGGCTCAAAGCTAGACAAAGCCAATGCACTTGGCATTAGGGTAATTGACGAAAACGAATTTATGGAAATGATAAAGTAAGCTATGAAGGAATTTAGATTAAAGCAAAAAAGATTAAAGAAAATAATGAACATATTTTGCATAATAACTGCTGTGTTTATGTTTGTTTATATCGGTATTGAACCGTTTTTGCCCGATATTATCGGTTCTGTCGCAACGCTTTGCGTTGGCTATGCAGCCGACGCTTTGGTAGTTGTGAGCGTAGTTTTGCTTTTTGTGTATTTTTCAAGATACTCAAAAAGCGACTCGTTTCTTGAATATATCGAATATGAGCTGTCCGACTGCGGTTGTTATTTCACCTCAAGAGAGCAAACGTCTAAAACGGAATATATGAAAGCAGTAATTGATGATTTGAAAAGTAACGGCTTTAGTATTGAAACGAATGTCGAAATAGACGGCTTTACCTTTGATGCAAGAGCAATAAAGGGCAAAGAGCTTTTCTATATAGTCTGCGATGATGAAATAGACAAAAACGATGTCATTGCATATCAGCAGTCGGCTATATACGATATTACTGCCGTAAATATAAAGCGAAGAGCAAATGCGGTTATGCTTTATATTTGCGATAAAGCCGAAGACGGCGCAATATCGCTATCAAAATCAATTACGCCGCTCGGTAAAAAAGAACAGATAAAAATTGCAAATTCCATAGTTGAACTATCAAGTAAAAGGTGTTATTTCCTCGGAAATAAGCCAACAAAGTGTCAGCAGATGATAGCAAATTATGTTATGAATTGCGCTATTCCGATTAAGGATAAATTCAAGCTAAACGAAAAATTGCCCTTTCAGTATGAGCTTGAAGAACATATGAAAAATTTTAACATAAAGGATTTTAATAACGGTACATTTTTTGCACATTAAAAGGAGATGGAATATATGACGCCGGCTGAAAAATATATTGAAAGCATAAAAGGAAAAAAGGTAGCGCTTGTAGGTATGGGTGTTGCTAACCTACCGTGTGCAAAATTTTTGGCAAAGCACGGAATAGAAACTTATGCCTGTGATAAAAGGGATAAGGAGTATATCGGAGTAGAAAAATGCAATGAACTTGAAGAACTCGGCGTACATTTTTCACTGGGTGAAAATTATCTTGATATACTTCCCAAAATGGACGTTGTTTTTCGTTCTCACGGTATACTTCCGTTTCAAAATGAGTGGATAGGCGAGTGCATAAAAAGGGGACAAAGGGTAACAACCGAAATGGAGGTTTTCTTTGAATACTGTCCTTCAAAAATTATTGCCGTTACAGGCTCAAACGGAAAAACAACAACGACAACTCTTATTTCAAAAATGCTCGAGCTACAGGGCTATAATGTATTCTTGGGCGGCAATATAGGAAAGGCACTTATGCCCGAGCTTGATAATATAACCGAAAATGATATAGCCGTTGTTGAGCTTTCTTCGTTCCAGCTTCTGACTATGGGCAATATGAAAAACAAGCCCGATGTTGCGGTTGTGACAAATATTGAATGTACTCATCAGGACCATCATATCAGCCTCGACGAATACGTTGACGCAAAGCGAAATTTACTTATTTATCAGTCGTCTTCACAAAGGACGGTGCTTAATGCTGACTGCGATTATTCAATAGGAAACAGTGTTTATCACGATATGAGATATGATGTCAGGGGCAGGCTTTATCAGTTTTCGATTAAGCACCCCGTTGAAAGCGGCGCTTATATGGACGAAGCAACAGGTAACATTTTCTATTGTGAAAACGATGAAAAGACGCTCGTTATGAACAAAAACGATATAATAATCCCCGGAACTCATAATATCGAAAATTACTGTACCGCTATTTCTGCCGTATGGGGAATGGTTGATGTACAGAATATAAAGAAGATTGCGCAAACCTTCACAGGTGTTGAGCATAGAATTGAATTTGTCAGGGAATTTAAGGGCGTAAAATATTATAACGACAGTATAGCAACCTCGCCTAGCCGTGTTATCAGCGGCTTGAAAGCCTTTGGCGAAAAAATAATAGTAATTATGGGCGGAAGCGATAAGGGTAACGATATGACAGAAATGGTACCTTATATTCTTAGATACGTAAAGCTTCTTGTGCTCAACGGTGCAACTGCCGACAAAATTTATGACTGCATAATCAAATTCCCCGATTACAAAAACAGCGATATAAAAATTGAAAGAAAAAAGACCTTGCAGCAAGCTGTTGAATACGTAAAGGAAAATGCACAAAGCGGCGATATAGTATCTTTATGTCCCGCCTGTCCCGCATTTGACCAATTCAAGACCTTTGAATACAGAGGCAGAGAATATAAAAGACTGGTGAATGAATTTGAATAATACTCTTGAAAGATTAAAAAAGCTTACCTCATATTATGCCGTAAGCGGTTGCGAAAACGAAATTACAGATTATTTAGCTGATTTTCTTAAGCACTACGGTGATGTAACCGTGGATAGTATGAATAATATAAAATGCACCTTCGGTTGCGGAAAGCACTTTTTACTTGACGCTCATTGCGACGAAATCGGCTTTATAGTCAAGGAAATTACTCCCGACGGCTTTTTGAAGCTCGATAAATGCGGCGGGATTGATAACCGTATGATTTTAGGCTCAGAGATTATTGTACTCGGCAGAGAAAATATCACAGGCGTAATATCCACCCTGCCGCCCCATCTTCAAAAAAGTGATGACAAAAAAGCACCTGATCTTGATGAAATTGCCGTTGATTTAGGAATGAGCTATGAGCAGGCAAGTGCAGTTGTTTCACTCGGCGACAGAGCAGTTTTTAAGAGAAGCTTTGTTTCGCTTTTAGG